>NZ_JBEZJP010000072.1:0-25704 GCF_040653175.1 Actinomadura sp. NPDC048032 | reverse complement strand
GTCCTGATCGTCGTCGGCTCGATCGCGGTGCTGTACCGCAGGTTCCGGAAGGCGGGCCTCTCTTGATGAGCGAAGCGAACCGGGGGGTGTGGGGGGTCGCCCCCCCACATGGAGGAAGACATGAGTGAGCTCATTCTGGAGAACGTGTCCCGGTGGTACGGGAACGTCGTCGCCGTCAACGGCGTGACGATGAAGGTCGGGCCGGGCGTCACGGGGCTCCTCGGGCCGAACGGGGCGGGCAAGTCGACGCTCATCCACATGATGGGCGGGTTCCTCGCGCCGTCGTCCGGCTCCGTCACGTTGGACGGGAAGCCGATCTGGCGCAACCCGGGCATCTACCGCAGCCTCGGGCTCGTGCCCGAGCGGGAGTCCGCCTACGACTTCCTCACCGGCGAGCAGTTCATCCTCGCGATGGCCAAGCTGCACAAGCTGCCCGATCCGCGCGCGGCCGCCCGCCGCGCCATCGGCCTGGTGGAGATGGACTACGCGGCCGGGCGCCCCATCGGCAACTACTCCAAGGGCATGAAGCAGCGCATCAAGATGGCGTCGGCGCTGGTGCACGACCCGCCCGTGCTGCTGCTGGACGAGCCGTTCAACGGCATGGACCCGCGGCAGCGGCTCCAGCTGATGGACCTCATCCAGCGGATGGCCGCCGAGGGCCGCACGATCCTGTTCTCCTCGCACATCCTGGAGGAGGTGGAGCGGCTCGCCAGCCACATCGAGGTGATCGTGGCGGGGCGGCACGCGGCGTCCGGCGACTTCCGCAAGATCCGGCGGCTGATGACCGACCGGCCGCACATCTTCCTGGTCCGCTCGTCCGACGACCGGCGGCTCGCCGCCGCCGTCATCGCCGACGGGTCGGCCCGCAGCGTCCAGCTGACCGACAAGGGCCTGCAGGTCGAGGCGGTCGACTTCCAGCGCTTCACCTGGCTGCTGCCGCAGGTCTCCCGGGACGCCGGCGTGCGCCTGTGGGAGGTCTCCCCGGCCGACGAGTCCCTCGAAAGCGTCTTCTCCTACCTGGTGGCCCGATGAATGGCACGATCGCGATGATCACGTTCCGGGCGATGCTCGGACGCAAGCGCGCGCTGCTCCTGCTGGGGCTGCCGCTGCTCCTGCTGGTGCTGGCGGCGGCGCTCAAGGTGACCGGCAACGACGACCTGGACGTCTCGGCGAACATCCTGCAGAAGTTCGGCCTGGCGACGCTGCTGCCGCTGCTCGCGCTGATCGCCGGGACCGGGGTGATCGGCCCGGAGATCGACGACGGCCAGATCATGTACGTGCTGACCAAGCCGGTTCCGCGCGAGGTGATCGTGCTGACGAAGCTGGTCGTGGCGATCGTCCTGGTGACGGCGTTCGCGGCGGTGCCGACGGCGCTGGCGGGGCTGATCCTCACGGGGACGACCGCGCAGCTGACGCCCGCGTTCGCGATCGGCGTGCTGATCGGCGGCGTCGTCTACAGCGCGGTGTTCGTCGCGCTGGCCGTCGCCAGCCGCAACGCCGTCACGATCGGCCTGCTGTACGCGCTGGTGTGGGAGTCGCTGCTCGGCAACTTCGCGCCGGGCGCCAAGTCGGCGTCGATCCAGCAGTGGTGCCTGTCGGTGACGGACGCGCTCACCGACGCGTCGCCGGTGAGGTCGACCGTGGACCTTCCGGTGGCGATCGGGCTGCTGGTCGCGGTCACGCTCGTCGCGGCGTTCCTCGCCACCTTCCGCCTCCGCTCCCTGCCCGTCGCCAGCGCCGACTAGGGGGAGCGCGGCTAGCGGGAGAGCAGACCGCGGTCCATGGCGACGACGACGGCGTGCGTGCGGTCGCCGACGTCCAGCTTCGCGAAGACGCGGAGCAGATGCGTCTTGACGGTCGCCTCCGCGATGACGAGCCGCCGCCCGATCTCGGCGTTGGACAGGCCGTCGGCGACCGCCCGGAGGACCTCGATCTCCCGGGCGGTCAGCGCGGCCGGCTCCGGGCGGCGCATCCGGGCGACGAGCTTCTCGGCCACGCGCGGCGCGAGGACGGTCTCCCCGCGCGCCGCCGCCCGGATGGCGCCGACCAGCTGGTCGCGGGTGGTGTCCTTGAGCAGGTAGCCGATGGCCCCGGCCTCGATCGCGCGCTCGATCTCGGTGTCGGTGTCGTAGGTGGTGAGGACGAGGACGCGAGTGCCGAGCCGGGCGAGTTCGGCGGTGGCCGCGACGCCGTCCAGCACCGGCATCCGCAGGTCGAGCAGCGCGACGTCGGGCCGCAGGCGCTCGGCCAGGTCGATCGCCGCGCGGCCGTCGTCCGCCTCGCCGACGATCTCGATGCCGGGCTCGGCGGCCAGCAGCGCGACGACGCCCGCGCGCATGACCGTGTGGTCGTCCACCACGATGATCCTGAGTTTCGCGGTCATCTCACGCCCTCGCGGGGATCATGGCGAGGATCCGGGTGCCCTCGCCGGGGGAGCTGGTCACGGTGAGCTCGCCGCCGAGTTCGGCGAGGCGGCGGCGCATGCCGTCGAGGCCGAAGCCGCGCGAGCCGGCCACCGCGAACCCGCGCCCGTCGTCGGTGATCTCCAGTTCGACGCCGTGCGGGTGCCGTTCGAGCACGACGCCGACCGTGGACGCGGCGGCGTGCTTGCGGACGTTGGCGAGCGACTCCTGTGTGCAGCGCAGCAGCGCGATCCGGGTCGTCTGGTCGCACTCGACGTCGGGCAGCTCGGCGTGGACGGTGAGCCCGGTGTCCTCGGCGAACCGGTCGAGGGTGCGGCGCAGGGTCCGGGCGACCGAGGCGGGGGCGACGCTGCCCTGCGACGCCGCCCCGACGAGGACGCGCGCCTCGGCGAGGTTCTCCCGCGCCGTCTGCTCGATCGAGACGAGCTGGCGGCCGCTGCGGTCCGGGTCGGAGCGCAGGCCGTCGCGGGCCGCCTCCGCCAGGACGACGATGGACGCGAACCCCTGCGCGAGCGTGTCATGGATCTCGCGGGCGATGCGTTCGCGCTCGTCGGCGGCGCCCTGCCGGCGCTGCGCCTCGGCGAGCCGCCGCTCGGCCTCGGCCAGGTCGGCTTCGAGGAGCCGGGCGCGCTGGTCGTGCTGCCCGACCACCCGCTGCATCCACAGCCCGAACAGGACGCCCGCCGCGTATCCGATGAGCGCGGCGATCGAGTTGCCGGTGAGCGGCTCCCCGTCCGGGGCGTTGTGGAGGGCGTCTCCGGCGACCGCGGCCGCGGCGGCGGCGCCGCTGAGCAGCACCGCGCGCCGCGGGGTCCCCGCGAGGATCCAGAAGTGCGGGAGGGACGTGATGAGCAGGGACGCGGCGCCGCCCATCAGGTAGGAGACGGCGCCGATCCCCCCGATCAGCGCGGCCAGGAAGGTGTTCCGGCGGACCGCCGGGTTCCCGGGGAACGTCTCCGTGATCGGGTAGCAGAGCCCCAGCGCGGTCAGCAGCGCCAGCGTGGCGGCTCTGGTGTCGTCCGGCTGGTCGGCCACCGCGAGGGCGGGCGGGACCAGTCCGAACATGATCCAGGCGGCGGCGTACCACCTGCGGAGCGCCCGCACCTGGGGACGTTCACCGGGCTGCACCATGCCGGTCAGCCTATGTTCTGCGGCAGGGGCGCGGTCGCGCCGTCCGCCGTCCGGGCGGCGCCGGGGCGATGCCGCCGGCCGGGCCACCAGCACCGGTCGCCGAGCAGAAGCATCAGGGCGGGCAGGACCGTGATCCGGATGACGGCCGCGTCCAGGAGCACCGCCACGGCCAGCGCGAAGCCCATCTGCTTCAGCTCCATGATGTGGACGGTGGCGAAGCCGGCGAACACCGTGACCATGACGAACGCGGCGCTGGTCACCACGCTCGCCGAGCCGCCGACCCCGTCCAGCACCGCCTGCCGGGTCGGGACGCCGCGCAGCGCCGCCTCCCGGATCCGGCTGATCACGAACACCTGGTAGTCCATCGACAGCCCGAACAGGATCACCAGCAGGAAGAGCGGGACGCGGGAGCCGACCGAGCCGGTGGAGGTGAAGCCGAGCAGCCCCTCGGCCCACGTCCCCTGGAAGACGAGGGTGAGCAGGCCGAGCGAGGCGCCGGCCGACAGCAGGTTCAGCAGCACCCCGATCAGCCCGAGGACCACCGAGCGGAACGCCCACACGGTCATCGCGAACGTCACCAGCAGCAGCGCCCCGATGACGAACGGAAGCTTGCTCTCCTGGTGCTCGGGGTAGTCGGCGTAGCGGGCCACGTCTCCGGTCACGGCGGTCTCGACGCCGAGCTTCCCGACGGTCTCCGGGACGTACTCGCCGCGGACCCGCTCCAGGGAGCGCCGCGCGGCGTCGGTGCTCACGTGGTGCGGCACCGCGAGTTCGAGCAGGCTGATCCGGCCGTCCGGGGAGGTGCGCAGCTCGGACGTCCCGGAGAGCAGGGGGTCGCCCTCGGCCCGTTCCGCCAGGGCGCGCAGGGACGCGGTCACCTCGTCCGCGCGTCCGGCGTCGGCCTTGACGACGATCTGGTGCATGGCCTTGAGCTCCGGGAACGCCGCGTTCAGCCGGTCGTAGGTCCGCATCGCCGGGATCTCGCGCGGGTGGCTGTCGCGGCCCATGTCGGTGAGGTCGATGCTCAGCAGCGGCGCGGTCAGCGCGAGCATCGCGGTCACCGCCACCGCCAGCGTCGCGGCCGGGTGCCTTCCGGTGGGACGCAGCATCGCCCGGGTGATCCGGCCGCCGCCCGTCCGCGGCGGCTTCGGCGTCCGGCCGCGCCGGACGGCCCGCCGCTCCGCCCATCCGCCGAGCTTGGCGAGCACCGCCGGCAGGACGGTCAGGGAGCTGACCACGGCGATCAGCGTGACGACGATCGCCGCGGTCGCGATCGAGGAGAAGATCACGTCGTCGGCCAGGTAGAGGGTCGCGCTGGACGCGGCGACCGCCAGCCCGGACACCACCACCGAGCGGCCCGACGTCGCCGCGGCGGTCTCCACGGCGGCCCGCGCGTCCAGCCGGCCGCCCGAGCGGGCCCGCTCCTCCCGCTCCCGCTTGAGGTAGAAGAGGGTGTAGTCGACGCCGACCGCCATGCCGATCAGCAGGATGACGCTGGCGCCGACCCCGGCGTCCGGGAAGACGTGCGAGGCGAGCATCGACAGGCCGATCGCCGCCGCGATCGAGGTCAGCGCGAGCACCACCGGCACGACCGCCACCGCGAACGAGCCGAACACCAGCAGCAGCGTGAGCAGGGTGATCGGCAACGCGATCATCTCCGTGCGGGCGAGGTCGTCGTCGCGCAGCTCGCCCACGCCCTTGCTGATGGACGGGCCGCCGGTCTCCTCCACCCTCACGTCCGGGTGCGCGGCCCGGACCGCGGCGGTCTGGGCCTGCAGCGGCTCGACGTGCTCCTTGCCCTGGAGTTCGGAGCCCTTCAACGTCACGTCGACGCGGACCGCCGAGCCGTCCTTCGACCTCACGGGCGCGGACACCGACGCGACCTCGGGCAGCCGCCCCATCCGCGCGGCGGCGTCCCGCGCCGCCGCGTCGGCGGCCGCGCCCCCGCCGGTGACCAGCACGTGCTCGACGGGCCGCTGCTGGAGCCCGCCCTCGGCGGCGATCGCCTCTCCCCGGCCGGCCTCGCCGATCCGGAAGTCCTCGGTCGTGGCCGCGTGCCCGCCGGCCGCGACGCCGATGCCGAGGCACAGCATCACGAACAGCAGCCAGGCCGCCATGCCGCGCCAGGGGTGCCCGGCGCTCCACCGGGCCATGCGTACGAGTAGATCCGTCATACCCGAAATGCTGGCCGCGGCGCCCCGGCGCGCATGAGCCTCGACCGGTGGAACCTTCCGTCCACCGATCGGTGGACGGAAGGCGCCGGTCCGCGGGTCAGGCGGTGAGGCGGGTCAGTTCGGCGAGCATCTCGGACGCGGTGACCGGGTCGAGCGCGCCGAACGGATGCGCCTTCCCGGAGTAGCGGCCGGTCATCAGCATGACGCGCTCGATCCTCTGCTCCGCGAACTCCTCCGGGCTCAGGACGCGGATGCCGGGCTCGAACGCGACCATCACGTGCCGCTCGTCCGGGGTGATCAGGTTGACCTGGCGGCGGAACCCGCCGGTCTCCTTGTCGCCCAGCTCCCAGCCGCGGGACGTCATGCCCATGAACTTGCCGAAATGAGCGGTGACCCCCTCGAAGCGGGCCAGCCGGGCGGCGTCGCGCTCGCCGTCCTCCAGCTCGTAGACGGGACGTCCGAGCTGCGGGAACGGCTGGAGGATCTCGTAGTCCCCGAAGACCGACGCCCAGGCCGCCACGGTGTCCGCCCCGAGAAGGACCGGGTGCGGGAGCGTCACGAGGGCGTCCTGCGGGAGGACGAACTCGTCGTCTTGGACGTCGGCGAGCGTGCCGTCCTCGGCGACCCGGAACGCGGCCCCGCTTGCCGACCACACCAGGCGGCGCGCGATGTGGCGCATCAGCGGGTGCCCCACGAAGACCGAGCGGAACTCCTCGGGCGTCCAGGAACGCCCGGCGACCATCGCCTTCTCCAGCCGCTTGATCTGGTCGGCGGCGACCGCCCGTGCCTCCTTCTTCAGGTCGGCGAACCGCTGGTAGGCGAGCGGCGCGAGCTTCTCGTCGTCCCTGACGCCCGGCTTCGGCAGCGTCTTGCGGGGGTTGCCGTCCTCGTCGGTCACGAAGGGCTTGAGCTGCTCGTCGAAGCCGACGACGAAGCGGCGCGTGCCGTAGTCGAGCGTCATCGAGCCATCGGCGTCCAGGCCGAGGTCGGGGACGAGCAGGTCCGCCAGCTGCTCGGAGGTCAGCCCCCGCTCCCGGGCGGCGGCGTTCAGCCGGCCCTGCGCGCGGGGCCGCAGGTGCTTGGCGTCGGCGCCCCGCCGGACGATGCGGTCCAGATGGCGCAGCTTGTCGTCGGCGGGCATGTCGATCGCCATGAGGACGTCGAGCGCCGTCCACCCCTTGAACGTCCAGGTGTAGTAGTTGTCCCAGCGCACCATCCGGTCGGTCAGCCGGGCGGCCGCGGCGGCGTCGCCGAAGCGCCGCAGGGCGTACTGCACGCCCTGCGACGCCCACAGCCCGCTGCCCCGGTCGTGGACGCTGAGGGCCAGCGCGAACTCGGCCAGGGACTCCGGGTCGCACAGCTCGACGACCTGCTCGCACCCCGGGTACGGGTCCTCCTGCGTGGAGATCAGCAGCATCGTCACGAAGTGCCGGGCGGCCTCCACCGGCAGCGCCCGGTCGCGGCCGCGCAGCAGGAGCCGCGGCAGCTTGCGAACCGTCTCCTCGTCCCATTCCGGGAGATCGTCGGGATACTGGTCCAGCGGGTCGGTGCGCAGCGCCTCGATCGCCGCGACCACCTCCTCGCCGTACCCCCGCGCCGCGTCCACGAGGCAGCCGCTGCCGTGCTCGCGGGCGATCAGCGTGAGGCCCTGCTCGGCCTTCGTGCGCTTGGGGCCGGGCTTGCGCAGCGCCTCGGGGATCACGAACGGGGCCGCCCCGGCGCCGTGCCAGGTGAACCAGAGCCGCGCGGCCTCGTCGACCCGGCCGAGCGCGCCGATCATGATCTGCGCGGTGGCGTCGTCCAGGAACGGGACGAGCGCCGCCGCGCAGGAGATGTGGCCCTTCACCGCGCGGAGCAGCAGCGGGTGGGCGGCGAGACCGCGACGGGCGGCGAAGTGCTTCAGCGGGACCACGTAGACGTAGCTGTCCCAGTCGCCGTGGTAGCGCTCGTCGGCGAGAAGCTCCTCGGCGAGGTCGTCGGGACCCCGCATCACCAGCCAGTAGTAGGCGCGCCCCCGGTCCCCGCCCCGCCGGTCGTTCAGCGCCTCGCCGCTGCGGAACCGCTCGGCCAGGACCTTCCAGTCGGGCTCCTCGGGATACGGCTCGTACGCCTTCGGAAACATGTGCGGGGTCTTCGCCCACTCGTCCCGCAACCCGGGCGGCCAGGACTCCACGGTGGGAGTCTTGGGCCGCTTCAACCCCTTCAAGACGACCGGTTCGGCACTCGCGGAGGGCCGACGCTTCCATGGCGGTTCGACGAGCAGGCGGGGCAGCGCGCTTTCGGGGGCGTCCTCGACGCCGGGAATGTCGGTCATCGCTCCAGTTTCACGGCAGGCACGGACAGTATCGATCGTCAGACGCACGCCCGCGACGCCCGGTTCGGCCGGGTCCGGGCCGGGTCGGTTCACAATCGATGTGACGCGTGTTACAACGGGCGAGGGGATCTTGTAACGATCCATCAGGGAGTGTGCTCATGACAGTTTCGCGCCGCCAGCTCCTCGCCAGGACGGGTGCGGTGGGGGCGGGGATCGCCTTCACCGGAGCCGTGGAGCAGCTGTTCGCCGGAAGCGCGTCCGCCGCCCCGACCGGCGGCCACGACGGGTACGGGCCCCTCGTGCCCGACCCGAAGGGGCTGCTGGACCTGCCGCGCGGCTTCCGCTACACCGTCCTGTCCCGCGAGGGCGAGCCGCTGCGCTCGGGGGAGGGCCCGGTGCCGAGCCACTGCGACGGGATGGCTGCCTTCCCCGGCCGCCGGGGTCGCACGTGGCTCGTCCGCAACCACGAGAACCGGCCGACCGCCGAGCACCGGGTGCCGGCGGTCGAGGGCGTCACCTACGACCCGGGCGGCCTCGGCGGCTGCACCGCGCTGGAGGTCGACGCCGCCGGGCGCGTGCACACCGAGCGCGTCGCCATCGCCGGGACGGCCGTCAACTGCGCGGGCGGCCCCACGCCGTGGCGTACCTGGCTGACCTGCGAGGAGACCGAGGACAAGGCCGGCACCGGGAACTACACCAAGGACCACGGGTTCATCTTCGAGGTCGACCCGTACGACCAGGGCCGCACCGACCCCGAGCCGCTGACCGCGATGGGGCGGTTCCAGCACGAGGCGATCGCCGTCGACCCGCGCGACGGGACCGTCTACGAGACCGAGGACGCCTTCGACAAGCCGTTCGGGCTGTTCTACCGGTTCCACCCGAAGCGGCCGCGCGGCGGCTTCGGCAGCTTGCGGGCCGGCGGACGGCTGGAGGCGCTGTGCGTTCCGGGCGTCCCGGACCTGTCGGTCGTGCAGGAGCCCGGCACCGTGTTCGACCACGTCGAGTGGAGGAAGGTGCCCGACCCGCTCGCGGCGCAGACGCCGATCCGGTTCCAGGACTTCGGGTCCGGGGGCATCACCCACGCCCAGAAGCTGGAGGGCTGCTACTGGGGCGGCGACCGCGTCTACTTCGTGTCGAGCTTCGCGAAGAAGAAGGACGGTTCCCAGGCCGACCACTTCGGGCAGGTGTGGTCCTACGAGCCGCGCCACCGCCGGCTCACCCTCGTCATCGTGTTCGGCCCGGACACCGACGTCGAGAAGCCCGGCGAGTCGCCCGACAACATCTGCCTGGCGCCGCAGGGCGGCCTGATGGTGTGCGAGGACGGCAACGGCGCCCAGCACGTCTTCGGCGTCTCCCGCCGCCGCACGGTCTACCCGATGGCCCGCAACAGCCAGAACATCGGCACAGAGGCCGAGCCGGAGTGGGGCGAGTTCGCCGGAGTCACGTTCTCCCCCGACGAGCGCACGATGTACGTGAACGTCTACACCCCAGGCACCACGTTCGCCATAACAGGCCCCTGGACCCGCTGACCCAGGTCACCAGTGGCCGCTGACCTCAGCCACCACAGCACCCCGCAACAACCTGAGGGCCCGCGATCGCGTCCGAAGGCAGATTCGAGCGAAGCGAGAATCTGATCGCGCAGCGAGCCGCAAGGCGAGCCGGAGCGATGCCAGCGATCGCAGATTTCTCGACGATGGAGGGCCGCCAGGCCCGAAGGAGGAGAGAAATCAGATCCGACGGAGTCGGATCCGTTGAACACTGTGCTGTTTGTCCTTGTGGAGGACGAGGGTGGCGCGGGCGCGGGTCGGGAGGATGTTGGAGACGAGGTTGATCTCGTTGACGTCGCGCCAGACGCGCTGGGCGAACGCGGCGGTCTCGTCCTCGTCCAGGTCGCGGGCGTACTTGTGGAAGTAGGAGCGCGGGTCGGTGAAGGCGGTGCGGCGCAGCGCGAAGAGCCGGTCGATGTACCACTGCCGGATGTCCTCGACCCGCGCATCCACATAGATGGAGAAGTCGAAGAAGTCGGATACGCCCAGGGTGCCGGGCGGGGGCGCCTGCAGCACGTTGAGGCCCTCGACGATCAGGATGTCGGGGCGCCGGACGGTCTGCGTCGCGCCCGGGACGATGTCGTACTCCAGGTGCGAGTACACCGGGATCGACGCCTCCGCCGCGCCCGACTTGATCGCCGACACGAAGCGGACGAGGGCGCGGCGGTCGTAGGACTCGGGGAACCCCTTGCGGTCCATGATCCCGCGCTCGGCCAGAACGGCGTTCGGGTACAGGAAGCTGTCGGTCGTGACCAGCTCCACGCTCGGGTGCTCCGGCCAGCGCGCGAGGAGCGTGCGCAGCAGCCGGGACGTGGTGGACTTGCCGACCGCGACGCTGCCCGCCACGCCGAGGATGAACGGGGTGGGCCGCACCTCGCCGCCGAGGAAGCCGCTGACGGTGTCGCGCAGCCGCCCGTCCGACAGGAAGAACAGGTTGAGCAGCCGGGACAGCGGCAGGTAGACCTCCTCGACCTCGGTGATGTCGATCGGGTCGCGCAGGCCGCGCAGGGCGTCCAGCTCACCGGGCGTGAGCGGGAGCGGGGTGTTCTCGCGCAGGCCGCGCCAGGCCTCACGGGAGAGTTCCACGTAGGGGCTCGGCACGCTGTCCCATCCGCTCGTCATGGCTGAACAGTAACCGGGCTGCGTTCCGGTCACCGGGTTTCCACCGGTCGTCCACGCTAGCGTCATGCCAGGGCGCCCCTCGCAGGTAGGTCCGGTGCGCCGTACCGAATAGAGTTGCCGCCATGTGCGGAATCGTGGGTTACGTGGGCGGCCGGTCCGCCCTCGACGTGGTCGTCGACGGGCTGGCGCGGCTGGAGTACCGCGGCTACGACTCGGCCGGAGTGGCCGTGCTGGCCGACGGGAAGCTGGCGACGGCCAAGCGCGCGGGCAAGCTGGTGAACCTGCGCGGCGCCCTGGAGGAGGAGCCCCCGCCCGCCGGGACGCTCGGCATGGGGCACACCCGGTGGGCGACGCACGGCCCGCCGAACGACCGCAACGCCCACCCGCATGTCGACTGCACCGGCTCCGTCGCGGTGATCCACAACGGCATCATCGAGAACTTCGCGGAGCTGCGGGCGGAGCTGGAGGAGGCCGGGCACGGGCTCGGCTCCGACACCGACACCGAGGCCGTCGCCCACCTGCTGGAGGACGAGCTGAAGGGCGGCGGCGACCTCGCCGACGCCATGCGCCGCGTCTGCGGCCGGCTGGAGGGCGCGTTCACGCTGGTCGCGACGCACACCGGCTCGCCGGGCCTGGTCGTCGGGGCGCGCCGCAACTCCCCGCTCGTCGTCGGCGTCGGGGACGGGGAGAACTTCCTCGCCAGCGACGTGGCCGCGTTCATCGAGCACACCCGGGACGCGATCGAGCTGGGCCAGGACCAGATCGTCGAGCTGCGCGCCGAGGGCGTGAAGGTCACCGACTTCGACGGGCGCCCCGCCGAGGTGAAGGAGTACCACGTCGACTGGGACGTGTCCGCCGCGGAAAAAGGCGGCTACGACTACTTCATGCTCAAGGAGATCGCCGAGCAGCCGCGCGCCGTCGCCGACACCCTGCTCGGCCGGATCGGCGCGGACGGGCGCCTGCACCTCGACGAGATGCGCATCCCGGACCGCGAGCTGCGCGAGGTCGACAAGATCATCATCGTGGCGTGCGGGACGTCCTACCACGCCGGGCTGATCGCCAAGTACGCGATCGAGCACTGGGCGGGGCTGCCCTGCGAGGTCGAGCTGGCCAGCGAGTTCCGCTACCGCGACCCGATCCTGTCCCCGACGACGCTGGTCATCGCGATCTCCCAGTCGGGCGAGACGATGGACGCGCTGATGGCCGTCCGGCACGCCCGCGAGCAGAAGGCCAAGCTGCTCGGCATCTGCAACGTCAACGGCTCCACGCTGCCCCGCGAGTGCGACGGCGTCCTCTACACGCACGCCGGGCCGGAGATCGCGGTCGCGTCCACCAAGGCGTTCCTCACCCAGCTCGTCGCCGTCTACCTCATCGCCCTCTACATCGCGCAGGTGCGCGGCACCAAGTGGGGCGACGAGGTCTTCGCCATGGTCCAGCTCCTCGAACGGATGCCGGAGAAGGTGGAGAAGGTCCTGGAGACCATGGAGCCGGTGCGGGAGCTGGCCCGCTCGCTGGCCGGCGAGCGGTGCGTGCTGTTCCTCGGCCGCCACGTCGGCTTCCCGGTCGCCCTGGAGGGCGCTCTCAAGCTCAAGGAACTGGCGTACATGCACGCCGAGGGCTTCGCCGCCGGGGAGCTGAAGCACGGCCCGATCGCGCTGATCGAGAAGGACCTGCCCGTCGTGGTCGTCGTGCCGCCGCGGGCGCGGGACGTCCTGCACGACAAGATCGTGTCGAACATCCAGGAGATCCGGGCGCGCGGCGCCCGGACGATCGTGATCGCCGAGGAGGGCGACGCGTCGGTCGAGCCGTACGCGGACACCCTGATCAGCGTCCCGGCCGTCCCGACGCTGCTGCAGCCGCTGGTCACGACCGTCCCGCTGCAGGTCTTCGCGTGCGAGCTGGCCACCGCCAAGGGCCACGACGTCGACCAGCCCCGCAACCTCGCCAAGTCCGTCACCGTCGAATAGCGGCCGGTCCGGGCGGACAACCCGAAATCGACTGAACCCTCCGGCGCCGGGCCGCGTCCCATCGGAATCGGGACCGGCCCGGCGGCGGAGGTGACGGGTGGCAGGAGACGGCGGCCTCGCGATCGAGGCGCGCGGGGTGGTGCGGCGCTTCGGGGCGGTGGAGGCGCTGCGCGGCCTCGACCTCACCGTCCCGTACGGGCAGGTCACGGCGCTCGTCGGGACCAACGGGGCGGGCAAGACGACGCTGCTGCTCATCCTGGCGACCCTGCTCGCGCCCGACGCGGGCACGGTGCGGATCGCGGGCCACGACGCGCTCGCCCATCCCGCGCGGGCCCGCGAAGCGCTCGGCTGGATGCCGGACACGTTCGGCGTGTACGACCAGCTCACGGTGGACGAGTACCTGGGGTTCTTCGCCGACGCCTACGGGCTGTCCAGGCAGGAGCGCCCGCGCCGGATCAGGGCGCTGCTCACCCTCGTCCACCTGGAGGACCGTCTCGGGCAGCCCGTCCACGCCCTGTCGCGCGGGCAGAAGCAGCGCCTCGGGATGGCGCGGGCCCTCGTGCACCGGCCGCGCGTCCTGCTGCTGGACGAGCCCGCGTCCGGCCTCGACCCGCGGTCCCGCATCGAGCTGCGCGACCTGCTGCGCTCCCTCGCGGCCGAGGGGACCGCGGTGCTCGTGTCGAGCCACATCCTCAGCGAGCTGGAGGAGATCGCCGACAGGGTCGTCCTGGTCGACCACGGCCGGACGGCCGGGGACCACGCGATGGCGGAGATCGCCGGCGCGGCGGCCCGGGTCCGGTGGCGGATCCGCTCGCTCGACCCCGAGCCGCTGGCGGCCGCGCTGGACGGCGAGCCGGAGCTGCCGTGGGCGCGGGCGGCCGACGCGGCGGGAGGCGCCGAGGTCGGGCCGCTGACCGAGGCCGAGGCGGCCGGGCTGCTGGCCAGGCTCGTCGCCGCCGGCGTGCCCGTCAGCGGCCTCGCGCCCGCCGGCAGCGCGCTCGAATCCGCCTATCTGGCGATGACCGAGGACCGGAGGTGAGCGCCGTGACCGCGCGCGGAATCGGCCTGGTGGCGCGGCAGGAGATCAGGACGCGGCTGCGGACCGGACGCTGGAAGACCCTCCTCGCGGTCTGGTTCCTGGTCGTCAACGGGCTCGGGCTGCTGTTCCGGGTGGCGCTGGAGTACGGCGACGCCTCCTCCTACGGCGAGCCCGGCGTCCCCATGTTCGGCGGGGTCCTGCTCGGGGTGCTGGTGCTGACGCTGCTCGTCTCCCCGGCGCTCGGCGGGCAGTCGGTCAACGGGGACCGGGAGCGCGGGACGCTCGCGACGCTGCAGGTCACCCGGCTCACGCCGGGCGAGATCGCGCTCGGCAAGCTCGCCGCCGCCTGGGGGACCGGCCTGGTCGCGCTGCTCCTGACGCTGCCGAGCCTGCTGCTGCCGGTCGCCGAGGGCGCCATCGGCGCGGGCCGGGCCCTCGTCGTCCTGTTCGTGACGGCGCTGATGATCGGCGTGGTGTGCGCGGTCTCCCAGGCCTGGTCGGCGGTGCTGGCCCGCAGCGTCACCTCGATCCTGATGTCGTACCTGACGGTGTTCGGCCTCCTCGTCGGGACGCCGCTGCTGTTCACGCTGGCGCTGCCCCTCACGTCCGAGCACGTCGACGGCGCCTACGGCGGGTACGACCAGGAACACACCGAGCGGATCTGGTGGCTGCTGGCCCCCAACCCGGTCGTCGCGCTCGCGGACGCGGCGCCGCGCCTGCCCGAGCGCCGGATCGTGGTCGGCGATCAGGTGATCACCCGGTCGGCGTCGTCCGACCCGCTCGGACAGATCAGCCGCGGCGTGCGCGGGCTCCGCGTGGCGGACCGCGGCTATGAGCCGCACCGCCGGGACGGGGCCGCGGTGTGGCCGTGGGGACTGGCCTTCGACCTGGCCCTCGCGGGAGGCGCGGTAATGATCACGGCCTCCCGTCTGCGGACGCCATTGCACCGGGTTCCCCGAGGCGTTCGCGTGGCGTGAACGGGACCCCAATGCGATCACCTTCCGGGAAATGCGATCAGCGGGAGCGGGGGTGCGGCGGAAAAACATGGGGCTAATCATGCGGCGGCGCGTATCCGCTCCCGCTGGGCGCAATTCTCTGGCCGGTTGGGAATCTCTCCGGCGATGCAAGTTGCAGTGACTATTTCAGCGGGTGGTCGAAACGGCCGCCTTTGGCCTCCTCCGTGAACCTGCGCCATTCGTCGGGCCGGAACGACAGGATCGTCGCGGCGTCCTCGGTGTCGCGTACGGATATGGCGTCCTCTCCACGCCGTGCGACCTCGACGCAGCCGTTGCTGGCGCCGCATCGAGCGCTCTTTCTCCATCGGGCGGGCGGTGTCCCCTGGAAACTCATTCCGGCTCCCTGCATTGAAAGTTGCATTGCCCGCGGCCGCGCTGCCGGTGCTCAAGCACACGGTAACAAGATCGCAAAAAACGCCTGATCACGTCCGGGTGGCGCGGTACCCGTGTGACAGGCGTGCCGAGGTAGTTCCAGAGTTGCGGGTGGGAGGGCGACGAGCCGGGTCAGCGGTGGACCCGGCCCCTGCGTCGTGGCCCCGCGCCGCCCAGGGCGGACGGGGCCGGACGGCGCGTCGGCGCCGGGTCAGCAGCCCAGGTCGAAATCACCCTTCTTCGCTCGTTTGAGAAATTCCCGCCATTCTGCCTGAGAGAACGACAGGACCGGACTCTGCGTGCCGTGCTTCGCGTCTCGCGCCCCGATAAAACGGGAAGAATCGGCCAATGTGGCGATCTCGACGCAGGTGTTGCTCGCCCCGCAGTGGGCGCTTTTCCTCCATTGTGGTACAGGAGTGGCGAAAGGGGACACTCGGTGCCTTTCACAAAAATTGAGCCCCTCGGCGGACCTTCACCACGCCTCTTTGACCTCGGCGATGCGCCGCCGCGATTCCGCGGCGTCCAGCGCCTGCCGGGACAGGCTCGAATAGGCGAGCCGGTACATATAGGTGACGGCTTCATCCCCGAAGTGGCTGATCGTCAGTGATTCGGTATGCACGATATCAGGAAAGGTGATGTCGTGCACCGAAGAGAATTCTAGAAGGATAAACGATTCAGCCAACACCGAGTGTGCTATGTCCAAGGGCAAGATCTGCACGTTGACGTTCGGCCGCTCGGTCATCTGGTACAGATGTTCGAGCTGCTCGCGCATGACCTTGTGATCGCCGATGCGGCGCCGTAGAACCGCCTCGTCGATAATCGCCGACAGTTCCAGCGGAGTGGGCGCGTCCAGCAGTTCGCGCCGCCGCATTCGCACCTCCAGCCGGCGTTCGAGTTCCTGCGGGGGCAGGGTGGCCAGGTCGCTCCAGCCGCCGATCACATTTCGGGCGTAGCTCTCCGACTGCAGCAGCCCGGGAATGACCGTGCTGCCCCATTCCCTGGCCGCCGTGGCCTCGGACTCCAGCGCGATGAAGTCGGCGAGCGGGCTCGGCAGGTCGCGGTAGTCCTCCCACCAGCCCCGCTGGGCGGCGTCGTGCGCCAGGGCGATCAGGTCGTCGTGCCGCGCGCCGTCGATCTCGTACAGATCGAGCAGCCGCCGCACATCGCCGATCTTCGCGCCGGTCCGCGCGTTCTCGATCCGGCTGACCTTGGCTGTGGACCAGGCGAGCCGTTCGGCGACCTCGTCTCCGGTCAGACCCATGCGCTCGCGCAGTCTCCGGAGCTCGGCGGCCAGCCGCCGCTGCCGGACGGAGGGACCTCGGGAAGTGCTCATTGCTCGGGCCTCTCCAGTCCCGGCGGACTGATCTGGGCGCATTCTGCCGCACCGGGGGGTCGCGGCGCGAATACATCGGACCGGTGGAGCAAGATTCTACGGCTGAAGATTCTTTTACGCACATGACACCGAAACTTGCGGTGCAAGTTGTGATCACCCCTGCCGGAGGTTGCGGACGGTCCCCACGTGGCACTCTAAGTGTGTGATCGACTTGGGGAGCCGCGGATGAGGTACGCGCACGAGGTCGGCAAGGTCCGGGCGGCCGAGCAGGCCCTCATGGCCCGGCTCCCGGACGGCGCCCTGATGCAGCGGGCCGCCGCGGGGCTGGCCTCGGTCTGCGCGCGCCTCCTGCCCGCCGTGTACGGGGCCCGCGTCGTCCTGCTGGTCGGCGGCGGCGACAACGGCGGCGACGCCCTGTACGCCGGGGCCCGCCTCGCCCGGCGCGGCGCCCGCGTCTGGGCCGTCCAGGCCGGGTCCGGCGTTCACCCCGGCGGGCTGGCGGACCTGCGCGCCGCGGGCGGCCGGCTGCTGGACTCCGGCGCCGAGGCCGCGATCGCCGGCGCCGACCTGATCATCGACGGCCTGACCGGCATCGGCGGCTCCGGCGGCCTCCGCGAGCCCCACGCCCGCTACGCCGCGCTCGCCTCCGAATCCGCCGGGCTCGTCGTCGCCTGCGACGTCCCGAGCGGCGTGGACGCGAGCACCGGCCGCGTCGAGGGCGCCGCCGTCCACGCCGACGTCACCGTCACCTTCGGCACGCACAAGCCGGGCCTGCTCATCGACCCGGGCGCGACCCACTGCGGCGTGGTCGAGCTGGTCGACATCGGGCTCGGCCCCGACCTGCCGGACCCCGACGTCGTCGCGGCCCGCCCCGCCGACATCGCCCCGCCCGAGCCACGCCCCGAGTCCGACAAGTACCGCCGCGGCGTTGTCGGCATCCTCGCCGGCGGCGACCAGTTCACCGGCGCGGCCGTCCTCAGCACGGGCGGCGCCGTCCGCGGCGGCGCCGGAATGGTCCGCTTCGCCTCGGTGGAGCGCCCGGTCGGGCTCGTCCGGCGCCGCTGGCCCGAAGCGGTCACCACGGTCATCGAGCCGGGCCGCCACGACGCGGGCGTTCTGGAGCGCATCGGACGGGTCCAGGCCTGGGTCGCCGGCCCCGGCCTCGGCACCGGCGACGCCGCCGAGTCGCTGTTGGAGGCCGTCCTCACCACCGACCTGCCCGTGCTGGTGGACGCCGACGGCCTCACCGTCCTGGCCCGCCGCCGCGACCTGCTGCGCCGCGCCGCCCCGACCGTCCTCACCCCGCACGCGGGCGAGCTGTCGCGCCTCATCGCCGCCGCCCGCGAGGACATCGAGGCCGCCCGCCTCGACCACGTCCGCCGCGCCGCCGCCGAGCTCTCCGCGACCGTCCTGCTCAAGGGCTCCACGACCCTGGTCGCCGAGCAGGACCGCCCCGTCCGCGTGAACCCGACGGGCACCCCCCGCCTCGCCGCCGCCGGCACGGGCGACGTCCTGTCGGGCCTGATCGGCGCCCTGCTCGCCGGCGGCATGCCCGCCCTCGACGCGGCCGCCGCCGGCGCCTACCTCCACGGCCTCGCCGCCCGCCTGGCCTCGTCCCCCACCCCTGGCGCCGAGGCCCCCATCGGCGCCCAGGACGTGGTCGACGCCCTCCCCGCCGCCTTCAGGGTCGTCTCCGCCCAGGGGTAGCGATCCCTGGCCCCCCGCGCGGGGCGGGGGTCGAACCCACAGTCGGGCATTCGCGTCATACAGGGCAGAAGGGGTGCCGGGGGCGGGCTCGTGCGGGGCCGTTCCGGCCGTGACCTGGGGGATGAGGCGCGGGCATGGGGGTGGGGACGGCAGACTGGGTGACCATGAGGGTTCCTGCGGAGGCACGGGTCGATCTCGGCGCCATCGGCCACAACATCGGGGTGCTGCGCGAGCGCGCGGGGGGCGCCGAGGTGATGGCCATGGTGAAGGCCGAGGCGTACGGGCACGGGCTGGTGGAGGCCGCCCGCGCGGCGCTCGCCGGCGGCGCGTCCTGGCTGGGCGTCGCGAAGCTGGCGGAGGCGCTGCGCCTGCGGGACGCGGGGGTCACCGCCCGCACGCTGGTCTGCCTGGGCGTTCCCGGCGAACCCTACGGGGAGGCCGTCGCGCGGGGCGTGGACCTGACCGTGGGGGCGGTCTGGCTGCTGGACGAGGTCGTCCGGGCGGCGGAGCTGTCCGGGCGCGAGGCGCGGATCCACCTCAAGGCCGACACGGGCATGTCGCGCGGGGGCGCGCGGGGCGACGGGTGGGAGGCGCTGGTCGACGCGGCGCTCAAGGCCGAGGCCACCGGGCACGTTCGGGTGGCCGGGGTCATGTCGCACTTCGCCTGCGCGGACGAGCCCGGCCATCCCTCGATCGCGGCGCAGGTCGGCGCGTTCACCGAGATGGTCGCGCACGCCGAGAAGGCGGGGGCGCGGTTCGAGGTGCGGCACATCGCGAACTCGGCGGCGGCGCTGACGCTGCCGGAGGCGCGCTTCGACCTCGTCCGGCCCGGCATCGCGACGTACGGGCTGACGCCGGTGCCGGCGCTCGGCGGGTTCGGGCTGCGGCCCGCGATGACGCTCGTGGCGGACGCGGCGCTGGTCAAGCGGGTTCCGGCGGGCAGCGGAGTGTCGTACGGTCACACCTACCACACCGAGCGGGAGACCACGCTGGCCGTGGTGCCCGTGGGGTACGGGGACGGGATCCCGCGGCACGGGTCCAACGTGCTGCAGGTCCTCGCGGGCGGGCGCCGCAGGACGATCAGCGGGCGGGTCTGCATGGACCAGTTCGTCGTCGACCTCGGCGACGACCCGCTCGCGGCGGGAGACGAGATCGTCCTGTTCGGCCCGGGGGACCGGGGCGAGCCGACCGCGCAGGAGTGGGCGGAGGCGCTGGGGACGATCTCGTATGAGATCGTCACCCGCATCGGAGCCCGGGTGCCGAGGGCGTACCCGGGTGGGGGGCTGTAGGGGGCGCGGTCATGGACAGCAGGAACAGGCGCAGGATCGGCCTCGCCGGTGTCGTCGCGGGCGTGGGCGCCGCGGGGGTGGGGGCGGCGGTCGGGCTGCGGCACCTCGCCGTCGGCCGGGTGCGGCTGCGCCCCGACCCCGACGCGGCCGAGCCCTTCGGGGAGCTGCGCGGGCGGGAGCTGACCGTCCGGGCGGACGACGGCGTCCCGCTGCACGTGGAGGTGGACGGCCCCGACGACGCCGACCTCACCGTCGTGTTCAGCCACGGCTACACCCTCAACCAGGACTCGTGGCACTACCAGCGCCGCGACCTGCGGGGCTCGCTGCGGCTGGTGTTCTGGGACCAGCGCAGCCACGGCCGTTCGGGACGCGGCAGGCCCGGGGACGCGACGATCGAGCAGACCGGCGACGACCTGCGCGCGGTGCTGGACGCGGCCGTCCCGCCGGGTGGTCCGGTCGTCCTCGTGGGGCACTCCATGGGCGGTATGTCGATCATGGCGCTGGCGGACCGGCACCCCGAGCTGTTCGGGTCGCGGGTCGTGGGCGTGGCGCTGGTGAACACCTCCTGCGGCGACCTCGGGGAGATGACGCTGGGCCTGCCGCTGCTGCTCGCCAAGGCCGTCCGGCCGCTCGCCCCCGGGACGCTGCGCGGCCTCGGCCGCCGCGCCGACCTCGTCGACAGGGCCCGCGGGCTCGGCGCCGACCTGGCGTTCGTCGTCACGCGGAAGATGGCGTTCGCCGACAAGTACGTCAGCCCGTCGGTGGTGGGCTTCCTGGAGCAGATGATCAGGGAGACGCCGATCGACGTGATCGCGGAGTACTACCCGGCGCTGATGGCGCACGACAAGATCGGGTGCCTGGACGTGCTCCGCGGCGTGCCGACGCTGGTGCTGGCGGGCGGCCGAGACCGGCTGACCCCCGCGGAGCACGCCCGCCGGATCGCCGAGGCGCTGCCGGACGCGGAACTGGTAGAGGTGGAGGAGGCCGGGCACGTGCTGCCGCTGGAGTACCCCGGCGTGGTGACCGGTGGGCTGCGCCGGCTGGTCGAACGGGTCCGTCCCGCCTACGAGGAAGAGGAGCGCACCGCGTGAAAGCCGTGACCGTCACCGTCCCCACCGCCGAGGACATGCGCGAGCTCGGGCTGCGCCTGGCCGGGCTGCTGCGGGCGGGCGACCTGCTCGTGATGACGGGCCACCTCGGCGCGGGCAAGACGACCCTCACCCAGGGCATCGGCGAGGGGCTGAAGGTGCGAGGCCCGATCACCTCGCCCACGTTCGTCATCGCGCGGGTGCATCCGTCGCTGGCGGGCGGCCCGTCGCTGGTGCACGTGGACGCCTACCGGCTGGGCGGTTTCGCGGAACTGGACGATCTCGATCTCGACGCGTCGGTCGAGGATTCGGTGACGATCGTGGAATGGGGAGAAGGGCTCGCCGAGGGCCTCGCCGACGACCGGCTGGAAGTGATCATTTCTCGCGGAGAAGGCCCCGGCGAGGGGCGCGAGGTAAGGATCGTCGGGGTCGGTGATCGCTGGTCGGACCTGCGACTCGGCCCCGGATGATCTGGATCTGGCAACTTCTACGGTTTTTGCCTGGCCGGTTGGTCCATTTTACGGCTTGATGTCGTACTCTTTGCCGGAACGAACCTCACCTTCGCGACATATCGATTCCGAACGGGAGTGGGGCCGGTGAGTGGTAGCCATCGCAGCGGGAATTACCGCGACAGCTACCGCGCTTCGGGCGGTGGCCGGGGATCAGGCGGCGGTTACCGGCCGGACGGCGGTGGAGACGGCACGGGCGACGACCGCTACGAGCGGTACTCCTCCGGACGGCCGGGCAGCGGCCCGTACCAGCGGGAGACCGGCCCGTACGAGACGGGTAGCGGCGGCTACCGCACGGACGGCGGCGGATACCGCACCGAAAGCGGCGGATACCGCGCCGATAGTGGCGGATACCGCCCGGGCGGCGGAACCCGTCGCGGCGGGAGCGGCGCATACCGCACCGGCAGCCACCGGGCGCGCGAGCGCCGGAACGGGCGGCGCTGGGCCGTCGTCCTCGGCGGCGTCGTCGCCGGTGTCGCCGTGTGCGGGTTCGCGGCGTTCGCCGTCCTGGCGGGCGTCGGCGCGAGCGGAGACAAGAGCGCCGGCCAGATCGTCGGCAGCGGCGCCACCGACAACTCCCCGACGGCCAAGGGCGAGCGCACCGCCGTCCCCGACTCCTGCACGATCGTCGGCGACGACCTGATCAAGCGGCTGGCGCCCGAGTCCGAGCGCACCGAGGCCGACAACTACCAGGGCGGCGACCAGCAGAACCAGTGCGTCTGGGGCGCCTACGCGGGCGAGCGGAGGCGGCAGCTCACCATCGAGCTGCGCGCGATCGCGGCGGGGGGCGCGGCGTCGCCCACGGAGTCCGCCCGCAGGACCTTCGCGGCCGAGCGGACCGCCGACGAGTCCGGCAAGGCGCTGCTGGCCGGGCAGAAGCTCACCGACAAGATCCGGCTCACCGGCGTCGGCGACGAGGGCTACATCGTCTACAGCGTGGACGACAACCAGGGCTCCGGCGAGGCCGTCGGCAACGTCCGGGTCGCCAACGTCCTGGTCACCGTCCACTACTCGGGCTCGGACAAGGGAGACCTCCTGTCGTCGGACGCCGCCACCGGCGGCGCCACCGACGTCACCAAGGCCGTCGTCACCGCGCTGAGCCGGGCCTGAGCCGGGCCTGAGCCGGCGGGCGATCCCGCTCGAACCCGCGCCGATCCGTCCGAACCCGGCTGCGAAAGAGCCGGACGACCCCGTGCCGGCGGCCGGTAGGCTTACAACCCGTGCTGGTCTTGGCTTTCGATACCGCGACCGCCGCGATCACCGTGGCGCTGTACGAGTGGACCCCGGGCGAGGGCGCGGTGCCGCGCGGTCTCGCGGAGGCCGTCGACCGGCGGCGCCACACCGAGCTGCTCACCCCGTCCATCGCGGAGGTGATGGCGGAGGCGGGCGCGGCGCCGGGCGACCTCAGCGCGATCGCCGTCGGCGTCGGGCCGGGGCCCTACACGGGCCTGCGGGTCGGGCTGGTCACGGCCCGCGCGATGGGCGAGGCGCTCAGCGTCCCCGTGCACGGCGTCTGCACGCTCGACATCATGGCCTGGGCCACCAGGCGGGACGGGCCGTTCGCCGTGGCGACCGACGCCCGCCGCAAGGAGGTCTACTGGGCGCGGTACGAATCGGCGCGGTTCCGCGCCACCGAGCCCGCCGTGGGCCCGGCGGCGGACGTCCTGGAGGGCGCGCCCGAGGGGCTGCCCGTCGTGGGCGAGGGCGCGGCGCTGTACCCGGAGGTCCTCGGCGACTCCGGGCACGAGCCGCTGCTGCCCACCGCGAGCGCCCTCGCCGAGCTCGTCGTCGCGCGGCTGTCGGGCCTGAAGGGCCCCGAACTGCTGCCGCCGGAGCCCCTCTACCTGCGCCGGCCGGACGCGAAGGAGCCCGGCCCCCGCAAGAAGGTGACGCCGGCGTGAGCGACGTCGTCCTGCGGACCATGACCGAGGCGGACCTTCCGGCCGTCCACCGGCTGGACCGCGTGCTGTTCCCGGAGGACACCTGGAGCGAGGAGATGCTCGCCGGCGAGCTCGCCGACCAGCCCCGCACCCGGCACTACGTCGTCGCGGAGACGCCCGACGGCGAGATCGTCGGCTATGCGGGCCTCGCCGCGGCGGGCGGGCAGGCCGACGTGCAGACCATCGGGGTCCGCGCGGACCGCCGCAAGGGCGGCATCGGCGCGGTGCTGCTCACCGCCCTGCTGGAGGAGGCCGTCCGGCGCGGCAGCGAGTCGGTGTTCCTGGAGGTCCGGGCCGACAACGACGCCGCCCACCGCCTGTACGAGCGGTTCGGCTTCGAGCGGGTCGGCATCCGCAAGCGCTACTACCAGCCCTCGGACGTGGACGCGATCGTCATGTGCCGCAAGCTCCGCGACCGGCCGCCCATGGGCTTCACCAGGGCCGAATGAACCGCGGCGGCGGAGGGCGCCCGGGAAGCGGGCGGGAAGACAGGGCGAACGGCGAGACAGGGAGACTCACGTGATTCGGGACGAGCCACTGGTGCTCGGCATCGAGACCTCCTGCGACGAGACCGGGGTCGGGATCGTGCGCGGGCACACGCTGCTGGCGGACGCGATCGCCTCCAGCGTGGACCAGCACGCCCGGTTCGGCGGCGTCGTGCCGGAGGTCGCGTCGCGGGCGCACCTGGAGGCGATGGGGCCGACCGTCGAGCGCGCCCTCGCGGACGCCGGGGTGGCGTTCGCCGACGTGGACGCGTTCGCGGTCACCGCGGGCCCGGGGCTGCCGGGCGCGCTGATGGTCGGCGTCGCCGCCGCCAAGGCGTACGCGCTGTCGCTCGGCAAGCCGCTCTACGGCGTCAACCACCTGGCCGCGCACGTGTGCGTCGACCAGCTCGAACACGGCCCGCTGCCGAAGCCGTGCGTGGCGATGCTGGTCTCGGGCGGCCACTCCTCCCTGCTGCTGGTCCCGGACGTGGCGAGCGACGTCCGGCCCCTCGGCAGCACCGTGGACGACGCGGCGGGCGAGGCGTTCGACAAGGTCGCCCGGGTCCTCGACCTCGGGTTCCCCGGCGGCCCCGTCATCGACCGCATGGCCCGCGAGGGCGACCCGGCCGCGATCGCGTTCCCCCGCGGCAAGTACAACGACGGCACCTACGACTTCTCGTTCTCCGGCCTGAAGACGGCCGTGGCGCGCTGGGTCGAGGCGAAGGAGCGGGCGGGCGAGCCCGTGCCGGTCGCCGACGTCGCGGCGTCCTTCCAGGAGGCCGTCGTCGACGTCCTGACGCAGAAGGCGCTGAAGGTCTGCAAGGACAACGGCGTCGACCACCTGCTGATCGGCGGCGGCGTCGCGGCCAACTCGCGGCTGCGCGCCCTTGCCGCGGAGCGCTGCGCGGCCGCCGGGGTGCACCTGCGGGTCCCGCGCCCGAAGCTGTGCACCGACAACGGCGCCATGGTCGCCGCGCTGGGGTCGGAGCTGGTGGCCTCCGGCGTCGGCCCGTCCCAGCTCGAACTGCCCGCCGACTCCAGCCTCCCGATCGAGGCCGTCACCCTGCTCTGAACGCCCGCGGCGCCGCCCCCGCGAGGCGGCGCCTCAGCACGGCTTTCTCAGCACGGCTTTCTCAGCACTGGGCGAGGAGCCGGTCGAGGTAGTCCTCGTAGAGGGGGACCTGCGGCTCGTCGATCATGCGGACGCCGTCCTCGGGGAGCAGGTCGAGGAGGCCGCGGACGTCCCAGTAGGGGTCGTGCGCGTGGCCGCCGGAGACCTGGTCGAAGGAGCACAGGAAGCGGTCGGCGACGGACGCGCCGTAACGCAGGGCGAGGCCGCGGCGCATGCAGGCGAGGTCGACCGAGACGGGGCCGGACGAGGCGTCCGACCAGTCGACGATGCCGGTGAGCCTGCCGTACGACCACAGGGTGTTGTCGGCGTGGTAGTCGCGGTGGATGAACCGGTCGGGCGCCTCCGGGGCGGGCCGGGCGGCGACCTCGAAGGCGCGTTCCCAGAGGTCGGGGCGGAGCGCGTGCTTGGGCGGGAGCCGCACGTCGAGGCGGTTGTGCGGGACGTAGGGCGGCATCGTGGACGCGCCGTTCAGCTCGTGCACCGACAGCAGCGCGGCGGCGAGCTGGATCAGGTACTCGGGAAGGTCGTCGTGGGACGGGCGCGGCGGATGGCCCCGGAGCCGGGTGAGGAGCAGGGCCGGGACGTCGCAGTAGGCGCCCGACGGGTCGGCGGCCACGAGGGACGGTGCGGGGATCTTCTTCCCGCTGGCGAGCAGCGCGAGCGCCGCGATCTCGCGCTCGGGGGAGAACTCGGCGTCGCCGTAGCAGTGGCGGGGAGCCGTCTCGCGGGAGGTCCAGCGGCGCAGGACGAGGTGGTGCGCCTCGCCGGAGCGGCTCTCGACGAGGAGGGCGTGGTTGGCGTGGGCGGAGCCGCCGGCGAGGGGCCGCACCATGCGGACCTCGGCGCCCTTGCCGAGGCACTCCTCCACCCATCGCAGGGTGGTGTGCCCGGGCGGGACGCCGGTCGGCAGGCAGGGAGCCGGTAGGTGGGTCACCTGATCCATGAAAACGGATTCCGAAGGGTATTGGGAGTGATTTTGCGAAGACGGAAAGTAACAAAACGCACGTCATCGGGGTGACATGAACGAAGCATCTTCGGTCGTCCCGGCGGTTCGCGGGACGAATGCCGCGAATACCGGGAGGTATCAGGATGCCGGGTGGGGCCCGCGCCGGCCCC
>NZ_JBEZJP010000071.1:0-25710 GCF_040653175.1 Actinomadura sp. NPDC048032 | reverse complement strand
CGGCGGCGCGAGGACAGGCCGAGGACGGCGGGCGTCGTTTTCCCGCACCACGGCCGGGCACCTGGCCCGCCTGGCGCGCGCGGGCGTGCGCGGCGCGCGGCCGGAGAACTGGTACGCGATCACCGCGCTGTCCGACGGCGGGCCCGCGTTCGCCGAGGACGAGCCCATCACGATCTCGCCGTCCCAGGTCGAGGCGTTCACCACGTGCGGGCTGCGCTGGCTGCTCGCCTCGGCGGTCGGCGCCCAGGAGGGCGGGCCCAACGAGTACAGCACCATGGGCAAGGTCGTCCACGCCGTCGCCGAGATGGCGGGCGCGGACGACGGCGTCGACGAGGTCCACGTCGCCCAGCGGCTCGACGAGATCTGGAAGGACCTGGAGTTCCGCAGCTCGTGGTACTCGGAGAAGCAGCGCGAGCAGGCCGCGAGGATGGTCGACAAGTTCCTCGCCTGGCACCGCGACAACCCCAACGAGGTCGTCGCGCTGGAGGAGTCGTTCAAGGTCGACCTCGGCCGCGTCGTCATCAAGGGCCGCATCGACCGCGCGGAACGCGACGACCAGGGCCGCGCGGTCATCATCGACATCAAGACCTCCTCGACCGCCGTCCCGAAGGACGAGCTGGCCCGGCATCCCCAGCTCGGCGTGTACCAGTACGCGGTGATGCTCGGCGCGTTCGAGCGGCACGGGCTGATCGAGCCGGGCGGCGCGAAGCTGATCCAGGTCGGCAAGGCCGCGTTCACGGCGAAGGCGCGCGAGCAGGAGCAGCCCCCGCCCGCCGAGGACGCCGACCCCGAGTGGCCGAAGAGGCTCGTCGAGATCGTCGCCACGGGGATGGCCGGCGACGTCTTCCAGGCCAGGGCGAACGACAAGTGTCGCACCTGTCCCGTACGCTCCTGCTGCCCCGTCCATGACGAGGGCGGGCAGGTGGGTGACTGACTAGCTCGGGGGGAGCGAGGTGATCACGCCGGGAGAGCTGGCCCGGCTGCTGGAGATCCCGGCGCCGACGGAGGAGCAGGCCCGGGTGATCGAGGCGCCGATGGCGCCGATGGCGGTGATAGCCGGCGCCGGGTCGGGCAAGAGCGAGACGATGGCCGCCCGGGTGGTGTGGCTGGTCGCGAACGGCTTCGTCCGGCCGGAGCGCGTCCTCGGGCTGACCTTCACCCGCAAGGCCGCCGCCGAGCTCGGCGTGCGCGTGCGCAAGCGGCTCGACCGGCTCCGCGAGGTCCTGCCGGGCGACGAGCTGGAGCGGCTGGGCGGCGAGGCCCTGTTCGACGGCGAGCCGATGGTGTCCACGTACCACTCGTACGCGGCGCGGCTCTTCGGCGACCACGCCCTGCGCGAGGCCCTCGAACCCACGATGCGGCTGATCTCCCCGGCCGTCGCCTGGCAGATCTGCTCCCGGGTGGTGGACGCCTACCACGGCCCCATGGACCGGATCGACTGGCAGCCCGACACCGTCACCAAGGCCGTCATGGAGCTCTCGGGCGACCTGTCGGAGCACCTGCGCACGGCCGAGGACGTCCGCAAGGTCGGAGCGTGGCTCGACGAGCGGCTCGCCGTGGTGAAGAAGCCGCTCAAGGCGCAGCGCGACATCCTCGCCAAGCACGCCGTCCGCGAGCAGCTCATGCCGCTCGTCGAGGCGTACGGGCGCGCGAAGGCCGACCGCGAGGTCATCGACCACGGCGACCAGATGGCCCTGGCGGCCCGCATCGCCCACAGGCATCCCGAGGTCGGGATGATCGAGCGGTCCCGGTTCTCCGTCGTCCTGCTCGACGAGTACCAGGACACCAGCCAGGCGCAGCTCGTCCTGCTCAAGTCGCTGTTCGCGGGCGGGCATCCCGTGACGGCCGTCGGCGACCCGTGCCAGTCCATCTACGGGTGGCGCGGCGCGAGCGCCGGGAACCTGCTGCGCTTCGCCTACGACTTCCCCTCGCAGCCCGCTGCGGCCCCCGGCGGACGTCCCGTGGCGGCTCCGGTCGTCCAGCTCAGCCGCTCGTTCCGCAACGGCGAGCAGATCCTGGAGGCGGCGGCCAGGGTGCAGGAGGAGCTGCGCGCCGAGACGAAGGCCGTGCCCCGCCTCGTCCCGGGCGCCGGGCGCGAGGGGCGCGGCCGCGTCGAATGCGCCCTCTTCCCCACCGTCGAGGACGAGGCCGACCGCATCGCCGCGCGCATCGCCGGGCTCATGGCCGCCGACCCCGGGACCGCCCCGGACGGCGGCCCCCAGACCGAGCCGCTCTGCTACTCCGACGTCGCCGTCCTCGCCCGGAAACGGTCCCAGTTCCCGCTGATCAGGCGGGCCCTGGAGGCGCGCGGGATCCCGGTCGAGGTGGTCGGGCTCGGCGGCCTGCTCACCGTCCCGGAGGTGCAGGACGTCGTCGCCACGCTGCGCGTCATGCACGACCCGACCGCCGGCGCGTCCCTCGCCCGCCTGCTCACCGGCCCGCGCTGGCGCCTCGGCCCCCGCGACCTCGTCGCCCTCGGCCGCCGGGCCCGCGCCCTGGCCCAGGAGACGGCCCGCGACATCACCCGCCCCGAACCCGCCGCCGCGCCCGAGGAGGACCCCGGCCCCGCGCCCGGCGTCGCCGAGTCCGGCGCCGCGCCCCGCGAAGAGGCCGCCCCCTCGTTCGACATGACGTCCGCCTCCGACATCGCGCCCGGTGAGGGGGGCGAGGAAGATCCCGGGGACGATCCCCTGCGGCAGCTCGTCAGCGAGCTGAACCAGGAGACCGGCAGCCTCGTCGACGCGCTCGACGACCTCGGCCCGCCCGACGCGTTCTCGCCCGAGGGCCACGGGCGCCTGCGCCGCCTCCGCGACGAGCTGCGCGCCCTGCGCGGACAGGTCGGGCTGCCGCTTCCCGACCTGGTCAACGAGGTCGAGCGCACGCTCGGCCTCGACATCGAGGTCGCGGCGCGGTCCGGGCTCGACCCCGTCACGGCCCGCGCCGACCTCGACGCGTTCATCGACGCCGCCGCCACCTTCGCGGGCGACGCCGAAGACCCGACGCTCGGCGCGTTCCTCGCCTACCTCAAGGCCGCCGAGACCGAGGAGTTCGGGCTGGAGGCCGGGCGGGTCGGGGAGACCGACAGCGTCAAGCTCCTCACCGTGCACGCCTCCAAGGGCCTGGAATGGCCGGTCGTCGTCGTCCCCGGGCTGGCCTACACGCCGCAGAAGAACGGATCCCCCGCCAAGGGGTCGATCTTCCCTTCGCCGCCGCAGAACGCCACCCGCTGGACGGCGAACCCGCGCGTCCTGCCGTTCATGCTGCGCGGCGACCGGGCCGACCTGCCCGCGCTGACCGGGCTGGAGAAGGACGACCTCTCCGCCTTCGACCAGGCGTGCTCCGAGCGCGACCTGCGGGAGGAGCGGCGGCTCGCGTACGTCGCGGTCACCCGCGCGTCCAGCCTGCTGATCACCACCGGCTACTGGTGGGGGTCCTCGGGGCGGCCGCTCGGCCCGTCGCCGTTCCTGGAGGAGGTGCGGGCGGTGTGCCTCGCCGGGGCCGGGTCCGTCGCCGTGTGGGCCGACCCGCCGGAGGAGGGCGCCGCCAACCCGCTGCTCGCCGACCCCGACGAGGCGCAGTGGCCCGTCGCGCCGGGGGAGCGGGGCCGGTCCGACCTGTCGGCGCGGGCGCGCTACGAGGCGGTCGTGGAGGGCGCCCGCATGGTCGAGGACGAGATGGCCGGGCGCACCCGCCACTGGGCCGGGGACGCCGGGCTGTCCGACGCCGACCGGGGGCGCATGACGGCGTGGGCGCGCGACGTCGAGCTGCTGCTCGCCGAGCGCGACCGGGGGCGCGGGGGCGACGGCCTGCTCGTCGAGCTTCCCGCGCACCTGTCGGTGTCGTCGCTGGTGTCGCTGGCCCGCGACCCGGTGGCGCTCGCGCGGCAGATCCGCCGTCCCATGCCGCGCCCGCCCGCCCCCTACGCGCGGCGCGGCACCGCGTTCCACGCCTGGCTGGAAGGCCGCTGGGGGCAGCAGCGCCTCCTCGACCCCGACGAGCTGCCCGGCGCCGCCGACGAGGGCGCCGCCGACGACGCGCACCTGGCGACGCTGCGCGAGCGCTTCGAGCGGTCGGAGTGGGCGGCGCGCGAGCCGCTCGACATCGAGGTGCCGTTCGAGACCGTCATCGGCGACCGGCTGGTCCGGGGCCGGATGGACGCCGTGTTCCGGTCCCGGGACGGCGGGTACGAGGTCGTCGACTGGAAGACCGGCTCCCCGCCGCGCGGGGACGAGGCCCGGTTCGCCGCCGTGCAGCTCGCCGCGTACCGGCTGGCGTGGGCCGAGCTCGCCGGGGTGGGGGTCGATCGGGTCAGCGCCGCGTTCCACTACGTCTCCGCCGAGGTCACGGTCCGTCCCGCGGACCTGCTCGACGCCGCCGGGCTCGCGGCGCTGCTGGACGGCGTCCCCGCCGCCTGAGGGTTTCGCCGCCGCCCTCTGTTCACCGTGCGTGGTTTCGGGGATGATCCGGGCAACCATCCGAGGAGGCGACGTGTCGGTGACCCATGACGAGAAGGTGGTACGGGAGTTCTCCAAGCAGGCGGCCGGGTTCTCCGACCCGAGGCTGAACGCGGCCTTCACCCGCCACCTGGACCGGCTCGTCCGGTTCATGGACCCCGAGCTCGACCTGGAGGACGTCGTGCTGGAGGTCGCCGCGGGGACCGGGATGGTGGCCCGCGCGATCGCCCGCCGCGTCCGGCACGTGACGGCGCTGGACCTCACGCCCGCGATGCTCGCCGAGGGCAAGCGCGACGCCGACCACGCCGGGCTCACCAACGTCACCTTCGCGCACGGCGACGCCACCGCCCTGCCCTACCTCGACCGGTCGTTCACCCTCGTCGTCACCCGCTTCTCGCTGCACCAGGTCGCCGACCCGGAGGCCGTCGTGCGGGAGATGGCCCGGGTCAGCCGCCCCGGCGCGGCGCTGATCATCGCCGACCTGGTCCGGCCCGAGGGGCTGGACGGCGACCCCGACCGCATCGAGCGCCTCCGCGACCCCTCGCACGGCGAGGCCCTCACCGAGGCGCGGATCGCCGAGCTCGTGGCGGCGGCGGGCGCGGAGGTCAAGCGCGCCGACCGGTTCGACCACACCCGCCCGCTGGACCCGTGGCTGGAGTTCTCGCACACCCCCTCCGACACCGCGGAGCAGATCAGGCGGGAGCTGCGGGACGAGCTGGCGGGCGGCCCCGCGACCGGCATGCGCCCGAGCATGGTCGACGGCGTCCTGCACTTCACGCACTCCTACGTCTTCCAGCAGGCCATCGCCGGGTAGACGTTTTTTCGAGCAAACTTTCGACGCGTGTGACGCGTGTGGTCTATGTTGTCGAACATGGGTTCTAGCACCGCGCGTGCTCTCGACCGCGAGCCGGCCGCGCTGGCGATGCGCATCGGCGTGGTCGCGGCCGAGGCCGCCCTCGCCACCTTCGCCCGCAACCTCGACCTGGACGACCTTGAGGACGGCGTCGACTTCCAGGGCGCCATCGGGCCCGCCGAGTGGCCGGTGTTCTCCCTGGTCATCGACACCCTCGCCGAGGCCGGGCCGGGCGACCGCCGGACGCTGGACGAGCGCCGCGCCGACGCCCTCAACGACCTCGCCCGCATCTGCATGGCCGCCAAGCGGAGCGCCGGCGCCGCCTGACCCTCGGGACGGGGCACGCCCGGGACCTCGCGGCCCTGGGCCCGGGCGTTTCCCTCATCGGCCGCCGGCGGCCGCCGCTTGACCTTGCCGGTGCTGGTGCGGGGCAGTTCCCGGACGAACCGGATGTCGCGCGGGACCTTGTACCGGGCCAGGTGCGCACGCACGTACTCCTTGAGCTCGTCCTCGGTGACCGACGCCCCCTCGGTCCTGACGACGTGCGCGGCGAGCCGCTGCCCGAACCTCTCGTCGTCCACCCCGGTCACCGACGCCTCCGCGACGTCCGGGTGGCCGCCGAGGAGGTCCTCCACCTCGGCGGGGAACACGTTCTCCCCACCTGAGACGATCATGTCGTCGGCGCGGCCGTCGATGAACAGCCGTCCCGCCGCGTCGAAGTGCCCGAGGTCGCCGGTGCCGGTCAGGCCGTCCCGCGTCCGCCTGCCGCCGCCCCCCGTGTACCCGGCGAACCGCAGGCCGCCGCCGGTGTAGACCTCCCCGGTCTCGCCGGCGGGCAGCTCCCGCCCGTCCTCCCCGAGCACCTTGATCGTGAGCCGGAAGGACGGCCTGCCGACCGTGCCGGGCGCGGCCCGCAGGTCCTCGGGCGTGGCGATCGTGGCCCACCCGGTCTCGGTCGCGCCGTACACGTTGACGAGCACGTCGCCGAACGCGTCCATGAACGCCTCGGACAGGTGCGGGTGCAGCGCCGCCCCGCCGCAGACGACCGCCCGCAGCGCCGGGGTCGGCGGCGCGTCCCGCACGTCCAGGATCCGCTGGAGCATCACCGGCACCGCCACGAGCGCCTCCGCCCGGCAGTCCGCGATCGTCTCCAGCACCTGCCGGGGCTCGAAGCGGCGGGACAGGACGAGCGGCATCCCCATGGCGAGCCCCACCGTGGTGTAGGCGAAGCCGAGCAGGTGGAAGAGCGGGGGCCCGATGACGATCGGCGCGCCCGACCGGACGGGGACGCGCATCAGGTGGCTCAGGGCCGCGGGCAGCAGCGACGAGGCGGACAGGTCGTGCCGCGCCCCCTTGGGCGTGCCGGTCGTCCCGGACGTCATCAGGACCACCCGGCTCGCCCGCTCGGGCTTGACGGGCTCGGGAGCGGTCTCCGCGACGAGCGAGTCGAGCGCCCCGCCGCCGTCGGCCCAGGCGACGACCCGTTCCCCGCCGAACCCCGACTCCTCGACGGCCGGCCCGAACTCCTCGTCATGGACGAGGAGTTCGATCTCCTCGCGTTCGACGACCTGACCCAGTTGCCTGCCGGAGAAGTCGGTGTTCAGCAGCACGACGTCGTTGCCGAGCCGCGTCGCCGCGAGAACGGTCTCGACGAACCCCCGGTGATTGCGGCACAGGATCCCGATCTTCCCGTCGCCCGCACGGCCGGCGAGCGCCGTGGCGAGCGACGCGGCCCGCCGTTCGAGCTCCGCGTAGGTCAGCGCCCCGCGCTCGTCGATGAGGGCCGTCCGGTCGGGGAACCGCAGCGCGGCCATCGCGCCGAGCGTCGCGGGGACGGGCCCGTACCGCGCGTACGGGAACAGCAGCCGCGCGGCCCGATCAGGCCGGACGGGCCGCACCAACCCGGCGTCCCGCACCGCCCGAGCCGCCTTGACTCCCGCCTCCGCAGCACCCCGCACCCGCTCAAGCAACAGCACGTCACTCCTCCGATGACCCGGCTTCGCTTCCCGCATACCCGGCTCTCGGCCGAGCAAAGGCATCTTCTAGCGATGGCCAACGTCGAGTGTGCCGCAGGGCGACGTCGGTCAGGAGGGGAGATCCAGGGCCGCGGGCGGGTTGAAGCGGGACGGGACGGGGTCGCTCCACCGCAGCGGTGACGCTCCGGCCGTCTCGACGACGTCGGTGACGGTGAACTCGACCAGCCGTTCGGCGCCCGGCACCGCGGCGGCGTGCGCGGGGTCCCAGTCGGTGCGGGCGGTGCCGGTGAGCTGGAGGACGCCGCCGGTGCGCCAGTCGCAGAAGAGCAGTCCGGCCCGGGGCCGGACCTCCAGGTTGCCGAGCGTGTTGAACATGGCGTTGCCGGCGTAGTCCGGCCAGCGCAGCACGGTCGGCGACGGCGCGTGCACGAAGCCGGGAGCGCCGCCGCGGTGGGAGGCGTCGGCGTGGCCGTCGGGGCCGGCGGTGGCGATGAAGAACGTGTCGGCGCCGGTGATCCACCGCTGCTGGTCGCCGGTCAGGGCGCGCGACCGGCGCGGCGCGGACGGCGTGGCCTGCTCCCAGCGGGGCTGCCGCTTCTGGATGTACTTGGGGCAGTTGGAGTACACCTGGTCGAGATCGACGCGCAGGCCGCGCGCGGTCGGGACGGCTCGGCCGTTCATCCGCATCCGGCGGTGCCGGGCCGGTTCGACGGCCAGCATGCCGACCGGGGCCGGTTCGGTGAGCCGGTCGTGCAGCGGGTCGCCGGGCGCGGGGCGGGCGTCGATCGCGAGGGTGCGGTCGTCCTCGGCGTGCAGGAAGCCGGGCCGCCCGGTGAGCAGGGTGGCCCACATGCGTTCCCGGTCGTCGGCGGCGCCCAGGACCAGCATCGGCTGCTGGAGCAGGAACCCGCGCGCGACCTCGGGGATCTCCGCGCGGACGGCGCGGGAGGAGAACGCGCCCTGGTCCAGCAGCCCGGCGCGCCGCTGGGCGGCTCGTTCGCCTCGGTGGTAGACGTCGGCCGCCACGGCGGCCTCCTTTCGACGTGCCGGTGGGTCAGAAGAATCCGCAGGTGGGGGCCGCTCCGCTGGGTGCGGGGGCGGTGCCGGCGCCGGAGGGCGCGTAGATCTCCAGGCGGGTCCCGTCGGGGTCGGTGAAGAAGACGCCTCCGGAGGAGGCGCCCTCGCCGTGCGGGACGACGCCGTCGTGGGCGAACGCGGCGTCCAGGTCGCGCAGCACCTGCTCGGCGGCCCTGACCTCCTCGATCGTCTCGACCTGGAAGGACAGGTGGTGCAGGCCCGCCGAGCGGGTCGCGAAGACGGTGTCGCTCTGCTCCCACAGGGTCAGCACCAGCCGCCCGTCCCGGCCGAGGAAGGCCCAGCGGCGGCCGGGCTCGTCGCCCCGGGCCTGCACCTGGAGTCCGAAGACGCGCAGGTAGAAGGGCAAGGACCGATCCAGGTCGTTCACGTTCAGCCCCACGTGCCCCGTCTGCAGGGACTTGATGGCGACCGTCTCCATGGCACACCTCGCAAACCCGGGCCGTCGCGCCCGGTCTTGATCTAACTGGCTAACTGAAGATAAGAGGTTAGAGGTGCCGACGTCAACCGGCTAAGGCGGGATAGGCGGGTAGAATCGAGGTGTGCAGCCGGAAGACGGAACCGCCAGGCGGGACGCCGCGGACCCTCGTCCGCTGGTCGGGGAGCCGCTCTGCCTCGACCTGCTCAACACCCGGTGGGTCGAGGACGGCGTCCGGCGCGACCTGCTCGACTCCACCGACGGCCTCGCCGTCTGGCTGCGGTCGGCCGGGCTGGACGGACGCGCGGCGGCCACCCGGGCGGCGCTCGACGCCGCCGTTCAGACCCGCGACATCCTTCTGACGCTCGTGGACGAGGGCCCGTCCCCGCAGGCGGTGGCCGCGCTCAACGGCGTCCTGGAACGCGGCGCGCTGCATCACCGGCTCGGGCCCGAGGGCCCGGAGAGCCATCCGCGGACCGACGACCCCGCCTGGCTGCCGTCCTGGTCGGCCGCCGCCGACTACCTGCGCCTCATGGCCGGCAGTCCCGAGCGGATCAAGCCCTGCGCGCATCCCGGCTGCGTGCTCCACTTCCACGACACGACCAAGAACGGCACCCGGCGCTGGTGCTCCATGGCGGTCTGCGGGAACCGGGCCAAGGCCGCCCGGCACTACGAGCGCGCGAAGACCGGACGTTAGGCGCGCGGGGTTGGACCGGGCGTGCCCGCCCTGATCGAGTCGATCAGGGCGGTGCGCACGGCGTGGACGGCGGGAGAGCGCCAGCGGGAGGCCGGTTCGGCGAGCCAGAGGTGGTGCCGGGACAGGCCGGCGGGCAGGGGCAGCTCGACGAGCGCACCGGCGGCGAGTTCGTCGGCGACCGTGACCGTGGGCAGCAGCGTGACGCCGAGGCCCGCCGCCGCGCAGCGCTTCGCCGTCTCGACGCCGCCGAAGCGGGGCGGGTCCGCCGCGGGGTCGGCGGCCTTGACGAGGGCGGCGAGCTCGTCGCTGTAGGAGCAGCCTTCCTCCAGGAGCAGGACGCCGGTCGCGGCCAGCTCCGCCGGGGCCGGGGGCCGGTCCCGGGGGAGCGCCGTGGCCGCCGCCCCGACGAGAGACAGGGGCCGGGCGCCGAGGTCGACGAGGTCCGCCCCGGACGGGTCCGGCGAGGGGTCGAGGACGAGCGCGAGGTCGGCGCGGCGGTCGGCGAGGGCGGTGAGAGCGGTCCGCGTGTCGGCGGGGAACAGCGACAGGGTCACGTCCGGGAGCCGCGCCCGCAACCGGGGCAGGAGGGGCGCGAGCCAGTAGGCGCACACGGACTCCGGCGCCCGGACCCGCACCGGGCCGGACGGCTCGGTGGCGGCGGCGCCGACCTCGGCGAGCATGCGCTCCTGGAGGTCGAGGACGCCCCGGGCGTGCTCGGCGAGCAGCGAACCGGCGCGGGTGGGGGAGACGCCGCCGGGGCGGCGGTCGAGCAGCGGCGTCCCGGCGAGGCGCTCCAGCGCCTGGACGTGCGCGGTGACCGTGGACTGCACGAAGCCGAGCTCCGCCGCGGCGGCGGTCATCCCGCCGGTGCGCAGGACGGCCAGGAAGGTGGTGAGGAGGCGCGTGTCCATCGAGTTTCCCGATGTGCTCGATCAATAACCATCGTTGGACGCGATGCTAGTCCTTGGAGCAGACTGCCCGCATGAGCGACAGCGCACAAGTACTCCGCTACACCGCATTCGACGTGGACGGCGAGGGCGGCAACCCCGCCGGGGTCGTCCTGGACGCCCGGGGCCTGGACGACGCGCGCATGCAGGAGATCGCGGCCGAGGTCGGGTTCTCCGAGACGGCCTTCCTCGTGGACGAGGGCGGCGCGCCCGGCCGGTTCGCGATCCGCTACTTCAGCCCGCTGGCCGAGGTCGCCTTCTGCGGGCACGCCACGATCGCGACCGCCGTCGCGCTGGCCGAGCGCCGGGGGACGGGGACCGTGTGGCTGAGGACCCCGGCCGGCGAGGTCGGGGTCGAGACCAGGGAGGCGGGCGGCCGCGTCCTCGCCACCCTCACGAGCGTTCCGCCCACCGTCCGGGCCGTGGAGGAGGCCGATCTCGCCGCCGCGCTGGCCGCGCTGCGCTGGGAGGCCGGGGAACTCGACCCGCAACTGCCGCCGCGCATCGCCAACGCGGGCAACGACCACCTGGTCCTGGCGGCGTCCACACGCGCCCGGCTCGCCGACCTCGACTACGACTGGGAGGCCCTCGGCGAGCTCATGGCGCGCCGCGGCTGGACGACCGTCCACCTCGTCTGGCGGGAGAGCGAGACGGTCTTCCACGCGCGCGACCCGTTCCCGCCCGGCGGGGTCGTGGAAGACCCGGCGACCGGCGCCGCCGCGGCGGCCTTCGGCGGGTACCTGCGCTCGCTGGGCCTCGTCTCCGCCCCCGCCGAGATCACCGTCAACCAGGGGGAGGACATGGGCCGTCCCAGCCGGCTGCTGGTGGACGTCCCGCCGGGGGACGCGGGCGTCGGCGTGAGCGGCACCGCCGCGCCGATGGGCTGACCGGCGGCGTCCAGTAGCGTCGGGCCATGCCGAACTCGACCGCTGCCGTGACCGCAGACGATCTCGACCTCGCCGTCCAGCTGGCCGTCGCCGCTCTGCGGGAGGCGCCGCCGGAGGCCTGGGACGGGAAGGCCGGGTCGCTCGAATGGAGCTGCTGGGAGACCGTCGAGCACCTCAGCGACGACCTGTTCGCCTACGCCGCCCAGATCGCGCCGAGGACGCCGCCGGCGGACGGCGAGGTGCCGTTCGTCTGGGAGAGCCGGCGTCCCGGCGGGCCGGCCAACGCCGTCCACGCCGACAGGAGCGCCGGGCCCGCGGGGCTGTTGCAGGTGCTGGACGCGTGCGGCGGGATGCTGTCCGCCGTGGTCCGCCGCACGCCTCCGGACGTCCGCGCGCACCACACCTTCGGCGCATCGGACGCCGAGGGGTTCGCCGCGATGGGGATCGTCGAGACCCTCGTCCACATGCACGACCTCGCGGACGGCCTGGGGCTGTCGTGGGAGCCGCCCGCCGACCTGTGCGCCCGCGTGCTGGGACGCCTGTTCCCCGGCGCGCCGCAGGACACCGACCCCTGGTCGACGCTGCTGTGGGCCACCGGTCGAGGGGACCTTCCCGGCCACCCGCGCGTGACGTCCTGGCGCTGGTACGGAAGCCCTCGCGGCTGACGGCCGTCTCGCTCAGCGCCGGTAGTGGAAGGCCGGCTTGGGGTGCATCAGAAAGTCGTGGTGGGAGATGTTCCAGGCGTAGGCGCCGGCCATGGCGAAGGCGATGACGTCGCCTGGCGCGAGGGGCGGGACGAGGACGTCGCGTGCGAACACGTCCTTCGGGGTGCAGAGCTGGCCGACCAGGGTCGCCGGGCGCTCCGGGCCGTTCGCGGTCAGAACCTCGAAAGGCTGATCGTGGCCCTTCGTCACGGGAGTCCGCAGGTGGTGGGTGCCGCCTCTGAGAATGGCGTAGGTCTCTCCGCGCGTGGTCTTCACGTCCAGGACGTCGGTGACGTACCAGCCGTGGTAGGCGGTCATCGCCCGTCCCGGCTCTATGCGGACTTTCGCTGGAATGTGCCTTAGGCCTGCCCCGTAGGTCTGCCAGTCGAAGCGGGCCTCCGGGGAGGTGTAGTCCACCGCCATTCCGCCGCCGACGTTCAATTCGGGGTCGTCCACTCCTCGGGAGCGGAGCCAGGGGATCGCCCATTCCGCTATCCGGTGGGCCAGTTCGAGCATCACCGGAGCGTCCAGGCCGGATGCCAGATGGGCGTGGACGCCTCGAAGCGTGAGGTGCGGGTGCTCGGTCAAAAGGCGGGCGCAAAGGTCGAGGGCGTCCTCGTCCATGCCGAAAGGGCCGCTCATGGTGAGGGCGGCGTCCGGCACGTTCACGGGCAGATTCGCGCGGAGCAGGACGTCGGCGGGCCCCATGCCGGCGAGGCGGACCAATTCGTTAGGGCTTTCCACGTGGATCCGGTCGGCCTTCAGCGTGCGTGCGGACTCCAGTTCGTCAGCGGTCTTCCCGGGGCCGCCGAAAGCCACGGGCTTGCCGGGGAGGGTCTCCCGGACGTGGGCGAGTTCGCCGCCGGACGACACCTCCAGGCCGTCGACGTGGGGCGCGAGAGTCCGGAGGATCTCGGCGTCCGGGTTGGCTTTGACGGCGTAGAAGACCTCCGTGCCGTGCAGCGCGGCACGGATGCCGCGGACGTGGGCTTCGAGGCCGGGAAGGTCATAGACGTAGGCGGGGTACCGGTCGAGGCCGAGCGCGAGGTCGTTCACAGCGGTCGGGACGCGGCGAGCGGGTTGGGGACGGGGACGTAGGCCGCGCCGCGGTCGGCCGTCCGCGACCAGCGGGTGCGGAGGTTGGCCTTGGCGGGCAGCGGCACACCGGCGAGAAGAGCCCTCACCTGCGGGTGGCGGTCATAGGCGGCGAAGTGCTTGCGCGCCGTGCGCCAGAGGGTCTCGTCCAAGGGCGGGTGGAGGTCGGCCACGGCGGCGGCTATCTCGGTGAGGTGGTTGACGAGGAGGCAGTAGACGACACGGTTCCAGCCCTCGTCGGGGGAGTAGGTGAGCCCCTCGGCCACGCGGGAGGGGAGATGCGACAGATCCCACTGGCCGGCGGTCAGTTTGGTGCCCTCCATGTCGCGGAAGACGGCATGGACTGGCATCCCGTCGGCGTCGACGCAGACGAGGACGTTCTGCAGATGAGGTTCCAGGACGACGCCGTGGTCCAGATAGGTGCCCAGGACAGGCGGTGCCACATGGGCTACGTACGCGTCCCACCAAGCTTGGGCGCCCTCCAGAGACGAGAGGGCGGGCAGGCCAGCGAGGACCGCGTTATAGGGATCGGCCAGGGCTCCGGCAAGGAGAGGCGTGCCGGGAAGGGATCTGACGCCCTGCCGCAGGATTACCCCCAGGCCCTCGTACAGGCGTCGGTCAGGGAGGGCCACGCTGCGGTAGGCGGGTTCTCTGAGAAACGTGGCGTTCAGCTTTTCCAGGATGGGCGGCAGCAGTTCGTCGAGCGTCATCGCCCCGGTCAGCTCGTACCAGGCGTTCTTACGGACGCAGTTGGTGATGCGCACGTCCAGGCTGAACTTGCAGAACACGTCGGCGTCCGGCAGGTACGCGGTCCGGACGGACGAAGTGGGCACCGCCTCCATGCCGGATGGACCGAGATTGACTAGAGAGCCGTTCGCCAAAGCCTTCTGCAAGACGGGATTGTCCGCCAGCAAGGAGAACTGCCACGGGTGAACGGGAAGCAGCCGACGTCCGGGCGGCGCCGAGGGGCCGTGCGCCTCCAAAGCCGCGAACGCCTCCGCGGCCCCCTCCTCGGCGACGAGTTCCGCAGGAACGGCCAGCCACAGCGGACGGAATCGCGCCCTCGCCTCAGGCGCGTAGGCCAGCCACTCCTCCGGCGACCCTTGGCGGGCCTTGGGGGACGGGTGGAAACGGTGCCCCGCGACAAGGGACTGCTCTGACCCGATGTAGTCGATGGAGCGGTCCTCAGCGGACTCGCCCCTGGCGGCGAGGATCGCGGTGAGCGCGGTGTGGCTGTCGTCCACCTGGGCGAGGAACTCCGCGTTCGGGGAGCCGGTCGCCAGTTCCAGTTCGCCCGCGACCAGGTTCGCCAGCCTGCCCCAGGCGGCGGGTATCCAGTCGTCCTCGCGGCGCTCCTCGTAGGGCGGCGCCAGGCGGTAGGTCGCCCCGACCGGAGGGCGCGCCAGTCCCGCGCGCAGCACGACCCCCGCGCGGGGCAGCCGGAACACCAGGCGGGCGCCGTCCGGCCAGACCTGCTGCTCCGGCCCGCACACCTCCCGGATCAGGCAGTTGAGCAGGGCGGTCGCGGTCGCGTCGTCGGCCGTGACGGCCGGTTCTGTCAGCAGCACGTCGTGTCCAGTAGGTAGTTGGGCCCCGGCGGGCCGTAGTGCTTGTTGATGTCGGCCGCGCCCGTCCTCGCCTTGTCGACGAGGGTCCCGGCGGTGACCATGGCCTTGCCGGGCAGCGTGTCGGCGTCGAGCGTGCGGGCGCGCAGGAACGCGTCCTCGGGCCCGAGGGCGGCGTCGAGCCGTTCGCGGATCATCCGGCGCCCGGCCCGCCAGGGGAGCAGGCCGCGCTCGGCCAGGCCCAGCGCGGGCGCCGCGGCGCACAGATGCAGGGTGATGGTGACGAAGACGCGGGCGAGCGCATCAGGGTCGGACGTCGTCATCCGGTGGTCGACGAGGTCGCGTGGGTCAGTGCCAGGGGTGAGCGTGACGCGCTCGCGGAGGCGGGACGGGTCGATGAGCGCACCGTCGTTGTCCTTGATGAGGAGGCGCAGCGGAGACTCGTCCAGGACGAGCGCCACGTTCTGCTGATGCGCCTCCAGCGCTATGCCGTACCGGAACAGCGTGACGTTCCAGGAGAACAGTGCCGACAGGTAGGCGCCGAACAGTTCCTCGACGTCCCAGCGCTCGATGACGTGACCGCGGTCCGGTGCCTCGGCGAGCAGGGCAGCGACAGGGACGATGTGCGCGCGCGCAGTCTCGGACGGGAAACGGCGCACGAGATAGCCGAGAAGCGGGTCGTCGGCGTGGCCGTAGGTCTGTTCGTCGGCGAGGAGCACGGGAAGCGACGGCTCCTGCAGAAGTACCTGGCGCAGAATCCGCTCGACGAGCGCGCCGTCCGGGAGGGTGCCGGGCATGATGGTGCGCCGGTTGCGCAGCCCGAGGGTGCTCGTCGGCAGCGGCATCTTCACGTGGTCGAGCGGTGCCGCGGCGACCGTCCGCATCGACAAGGTGGGCGTGACGTGCAGGTACGGCTCGGGCGCGAGGGAAACGCCGGGCCGGGAGCGCACCTGCCGCGCCGCCAGCGGATGGACGGGAAACAGCGCTCCGGCCGCGTCGTCCAGGCGCAGGCCGACGTCGGACGGCCTGGGCCACCATGCGGGGAGCGTCCCAGCCAGCGTCGCGTTAGGCACGGCCGCCCAGCGCAGCGGGAACGACGGCGCGAACTCGGGTGCGTAGCGGCTCAGTTCGCCCAGGGAGAGTCCGGAACGGCTCCGGCCCGTCGGATGCACAGGGTGGTCGTTGTAGGCCGCCAGCGTCTCGTAGAACGTGCCGGGGCCCTTGCGCAGCTCGGCCGGGAGGCGGCCCAGCCGCCTGTGGACGGCCGGACGCGCGTCGTCGTGCAGCTTGATGGTCGCCAGGGCCTCAAGGCACTCGCGCTCGAAGGACGCCGTGTCGTCACGCGGGTCGGAGACCAGGCGAACGGCATGGAAGACGTCGTTCAGCCTCAGGCCCTGCCCAGGATCCACGACGAGTTCCGAGAGGAAGGCGGGCCGGGCCTCCAGAAGACGCACGGAACGGCCCGGAAGCTCCAACGCGCGGCCCCGGACGAATCGCCTCAGGCCCGCGTAGTCCTCCCTCAGCAACGCGTCCAGAACGCGGGCCGCGAGCGGGCCCTCGCCATCGTCGCCCGTCACGCGATCGTCCAGTCGTGGGTCGCGCGGAACCGCGCCAGGGCGGCGTTCACTTCGTCCGGTCCCGGACCGATGGCGCGCACAGTGCCGAGGTAGTCGCGGTTGGTCCGGGTGAGGGAGACCGTGTCGCCCACCGCGCGCTGAGGACGGTACGCCAGCCGCACCGGGCCGTCCTCGAACCGCAGGGGGCCGGGAGCCGCGGTGAGCGTGCCGCAGCGATCGGCGATGACCGGCTCGGCGACGGCATGGCGCGGACGGGGGACCCGCCGCCCCGGAAGGGCCGCCCCGAGATGGACCCGCAGGATCTGCTCGAAGAGGGGCACGCCCAGCAGATCGGCCAGCAGGAAGTCGCAGTGGTCGCCGATCAGCCGGTAGTTCACCTCGATGACGCGGGCGCGCCCCTCATGGACGACGAACTCGGTGTGGCACGCCCCGAAGCCGACCCCCAGCGCCTCCAACTGCCGCAGGACCTCCCCGGTCTCCGGGGGAGGGGGCGCCCACTCAAGCCGTTCCTCCACGAAGAACGGCGGCGGCGAGAGCGTCGTGCGAAACGAGCCCAGCACCCGCAGTTCCCGTCCGTCGCCCAGCGTCTCCAGCGTGTGGAGACGGCCCGGCAGGTACTCCTCGGCCACGAGCGGATCGCCGCGGCGGGCCCTGATCTCCTCCACCCGGGCGGCCAGTTCCACGGCGTCGTGGACGAGGAACACGTCCTCGCTCGCCACGCCCTCGCGCGGCTTGACGACGAGCGGATACGGCGCGTCCGCCGGGACCCGTCCCGCGTCCGCCGAGAAGACCGGGTCGAGGGACGCCAGGTGCCGCCGCATGAGCGCCTTGTTCTTCGCGCGGGTCGCCGCCCGCCAGTCTTTGGCGGGCAGGCCGAAGTACGCGGCGGCCAAGGCGGCGGGCGCCTGCAGGAAGTCGCTGTTGGAGAACACGGCGGCGGGCCGGCCCCCGCCGCGCGCGGCGGTGTCCTCGACGCGCGCGATGATGTCGCGGAAGTCGGAGACCTCGCACTCGACCACCGGCACGCCGGTGTCGTGGTCGGCGGGACGGTCGGTGAGGAGCGTGACGTCGAGGCCCAGGCGCGCGGCGGCGGGCAGGAACCCGTGCGTCACCGAGTCGGTCGCCTTGCCGGCGACCAGGTAGAGAGAGGCGGCCACGACCGGCCCTTCCAGTGAGTGAGGTAAGCCTTGCCTAACTCGCAGTGATCAACCATAGTGGCCGGGGCGCCCTCCGCACGCAAGAACGATGGCACCGCGTGTCCCGGCCCGTCCCGCGATCCGCCAGGATGGGCCCATGGATCTTGTCGACCGGTGGGTGGCGCTGGCGGGGCCCCACACCCGGCACATCGGGACCGAGCTCGACCAGCGCTACGGGGAGCCGCACCGCCGCTACCACACCCGCGCGCACCTCGCCGCGGTGCTCGATCTCGTGGACGAGCTGGCCGGGCACGCCGAGGACCCCGACGCCGTCCGGATCGCCGCCTGGTTCCACGACGCCGTCTACGACCCCGAGCGCGCCGACAACGAGGAGCGCAGCGCCCGCCTGGCCGCGCGCATGCTCGCCGACACCGACCTCCCGGAGGCGGTCGTCGCGCGGGTCGTCCGCCTCGTCGAGCTGACCGCCACGCACGCCCCGGAGGAGGACGACCGGGACGGGCAGGTGCTCTGCGACGCCGACCTCGCCGTCCTCGGCGCGGAGCCCGAGCAGTACGCGGCCTACGCGGCGGCCGTCCGCGAGGAGTACGCGTTCGTCCCCGACGAGTTCTTCCGCGCCGGACGGGCCGAGGTCCTCAACGGCCTCCTGGCCCTGCCCCGGCTCTTCCACACGCCCGCCGCGCGCGAGCGCTTCGAGGAGCGCGCCCGCGGCAACATGCGGACCGAACTCCTCCTCCTCAACGCCTAGACGCCGAGCCGGCCGTCCGGCACCGGCCGGGGCCGGGACGCCTTGCGGCGGCGCAGGCCCGCCTCGGTCAGCCGCAGGAGCAGCTCCTGGCAGCCCACCGCTTCGGCGCCCTGGAGCAGCGCCGCCTCGTACAGCTCCGACGGGACGTCGTAGTGGTCGCGCTCGAACGCCCGCGGCGGCATGCCCAGTTCGGCGGCGAAGACGTGCAGTTCGTCGTAGGACACGTCGCTGACCATGTGCGACCACACGCGGCCCCGCGCGGGCCACAGCGGCGGGTCGATGAGGATCAAGGCCACTCCCGCGATCGAGGCAAGGGGATCCCCTACTGTGATTCTCCAGTCTCGGGGAACCCGAGGGGTCGGGACGTCCGGAGACCCCGGACAGAGGTAACTCAGCCCGACATTACGACATGCGAAGGGGCATGCAGGTGAACGATGTAGTCGCCTACATCCAGGCGGACCGCGACCGGTTCGTCGCCGACCTCAAGGAGTGGCTGGCGATCCCGTCCATCTCCGGGGACCCGGCGCACGCCGAGGATGTGCGCACCTCCGCCGGATGGCTCGCCGAGTACCTGCGAGGGCAGGGCTTCCCCACCGTCGAGGTCTGGGAGACCCCCGGCCTGCCGGCGGTGTTCGCCGAATGGCCCGCCGAGGACCCGGAGGCTCCCGCGGTCGTCGTCTACGGCCACCACGACGTCCAGCCGGTCGAGCCGCTGGAGGAATGGGAGACCGACCCGTTCAAGCCCGTGGAGAAGGGCGACCGGCTCGTCGGGCGCGGCGCCTCCGACGACAAGGGCCAGGTCTTCTTCCACACCCTCGGCATCCGCGCGGCGCTCGCCGCGTCCGGGCGGCAGGCCCCGCCCGTCACCGTCAAGCTGCTGGTCGAGGGCGAGGAGGAGTCAGGCTCGGTGCACTTCGCCGAGCTGCTGCGCACCCACCGCGACCGGCTCGCCTGCGACGCCGTCGTCATCAGCGACACCACGATGTGGGCGGCGGACGTGCCGTCCATGTGCACCGGCATGCGCGGCCTCGCCGAGGCCGAGGTCACGCTGCGGGGCCCGGACGGCGACCTGCACTCCGGCTCGTTCGGCGGCGCCGTCCCCAACCCGCTCCACGCGATGGTCTCGCTGCTCGCCGCCCTGCACGACGACGACGGCCGCGTGGCCGTCCCCGGCTTCTACGACGACGTCGTCCCGCTCAGCGACGAGGAGCGGGAGCTGTTCGCCAAGCTGCCGTTCGACGAGGCCGAGTGGCTGCGCACCGCCGGGAACAGCCGCGCCGCCCACGGCGAGAAGGGCTACACCACCCTCGAACGCGTCTGGGCGCGGCCGACCGCCGAGATCAACGGCATGTGGGGCGGGCACACCGGTCCGGGCGGCAAGACGATCGTCCCCCGCGAGGCGCACGCCAAGATCTCGTTCCGGCTCGCCGCCGGGCAGGACCCCCGCAAGATCCAGGAGTGCTTCGAGGCGTGGGTCGCCGAGCAGGCGCCGCCCGGCGTCGAGGCCGAGGTCCGCGTGTCCGGCGGCGGCGTCCGGCCCTGCTTCTCGCCGATCGACTCGCCCGGCGTGAAGGCCGCCCGGCGCGCCATGGAGCGGGCGTTCGGCACCGAGGTGCTGTTCACCCGCGAGGGCGGCAGCGGCCCCGAGGCCGACATCGCCGACATCCTGGACGCGCCGCTGATCTTCGTCGCGGTCGGGCTGGACGGCGACCGCATCCACGCCCCCAACGAGAAGGTCGAGATCCCCCTGCTGCTCAAGGGCGCCGAGACCGCCGCCTACCTGTGGGAAGAACTCGCGGCCGCGCTGCGCTGAACACGCAGGAGAGGAGCACGATGACCGACGCCCCGACGGACAGTCCGCACGCCCCGCTGGAGTGGCTCGCGCTCGCGCGCGGCACGCTCGACCGCGTCGCGCTGAACCGGCGCGACGAGGCCTGGCTGGACGAGGCGTGGGCCGACCCAAGGACGCGCGTCCTGGTCATCGAGGACGGCCGGTCGCCGGTCGCCTTCGAGCCCGTCCCCGCGCTCGTCCTCGTCCCGCCGGACCAGGCGCCGGACGGCGACCGGTGGCTCCTCGGCGTCGACGGCGACGGCGTCGCCCACTTCGGGGTGAGCGGCCCGCTGCCCGTCATCGAGGGGGCGGAGCCGGCCGGGCTCCGCCGCGTCGGCGCCCTTCTCGGCGACCAGGACTCCGGCCTGCTCACCCACGCCGTCGCCCTGGAGCACTGGCACGCGACCCACCGGTTCTGCCCGCGGTGCGGCGCCGAGACGCGCGTGGCGTCCGCCGGGCACGTGCGCGTCTGCCCCGAGGACGGCTCGCAGCACTTCCCCCGCGTCGACCCCGCCGTCATCATGCTGGTGACGGACGAGGCCGACCGCGTGCTGCTGGCCCGCGGCCCGCAGTGGCCCGCCGACCGCCGCTCGATCCTCGCCGGGTTCGTCGAACCGGGCGAGTCCCTCGAACAGGCCGTCGCGCGGGAGGTGCAGGAGGAGGTCGGGCTGCCCGTCCGGGACGTCCGCTACCTCGGCAGCCAGCCGTGGCCGCTCCCGCGGAGCCTCATGCTCGGGTTCACCGCGAAGACGGACGGGGACCTCCCGCTGCGCCCCGACCCCGAGGAGATCCTGGACGCCGCCTGGTACACGCGCGAGGAGCTGCGCGCGGCGATCGACGCGGGCGAGATCGTCGCGCCGGGCCCGCTGTCCATCGCCGCCCAGATCATCATGCGCTGGTACGGCGGCGAGCTTCCCAAGATGCCGCCGTTCTAGGGGCGTGCGAAGCCCGCCGACCGGACGGTCGGCGGGCCTTTCGCGTGGGTCTCAGCCCGCGTCGGCGATCTGCGCGAGGCGGCGCTTGACCTCCTTGGCGCTGGGGTTGGTCGCGGCCGTGCCGTCGGGGAACACCAGGGTCGGGACCGTCTGGTTCCCGCCGTTCACGCTCATCACGAACTCGGCGGCCTCGGGGTCGCGCTCGATGTCGATCTCCACCATATGGATGCCGTCGCGGGCCAGCTGGCTCTTCAGCCGCCGGCAGAAACCGCACCAGGACGTCGTGTACATGGTGAGCTGGCCGGCCGCGCCCTTGGCCCGGTCGGTCGTCGGCGTCGCCATCGCTTCCGCGTCTCCTTGCGCTCGGGGGTGTACCTCCGGAAGAACAGTAGACAGCCGTTTCGCATTCCGCGCCGTCCACAGGCGGCGGGATGGCCGATGCAGGTGAGGCGGGCTGCGAGTATGGGGGAATGTCAGCTGAGTCGGTGCTGGAGGGACTCGACCCCGAGCAGCGGGCGGTCGCCGAGGCGGTGAAGGGCCCGGTCTGCGTCCTCGCGGGCGCCGGGACGGGCAAGACCAGGGCCATCACCCACCGGATCGCCTACGCCACGCTCACCGGCGTCGTGACGCCGCAGCGGGTGCTCGCCGTGACGTTCACCACCCGGGCGGCGGGGGAGCTGCGCAGCCGGCTGAGGCAGCTCGGCGCGCCCGGCGTGCAGGCCCGCACGTTCCACGCGGCGGCGCTGCGGCAGCTCCACTACTTCTGGCCGCGCGTCGTCGGCGGCGAGCCGCCGAAGATCGTCGACTCGAAGATCGGGCTGGTCGCGGACGCCGCGCGGGCGTGCCGGCTCTCGCTCGGCCGCACGGAGCTGCGCGACGTCGCGAGCGAGATCGAGTGGGCGAAGGTCACCCAGAACCGCCCCGAGGACTACCCCGCCGCGGTCGTGAAGGCGAGCCGCCGCCCGCCCGCCGAGATCGTCGACGTGGCCCGCGTCTACGCGATGTACGAGCAGCTCAGGCGCGAGCGCAATCTGCTCGACTTCGAGGGCATGCTGGAGCTGACCGCCGCCGTGATCACCGAGCACCGCGAGGTCGCCAACCAGGTCCGCGAGCAGTACCGGTACTTCGTCGTCGACGAGTTCCAGGACGTCAACCCCCTGCAGAAGATGCTGCTCGACGCCTGGCTCGGCGACCGCGACGACCTGTGCGTCGTCGGCGACCCCAACCAGACGATCTACTCCTTCACCGGCGCGTCCCCCTCCCACCTGCTCGACTTCACCCGCGAGCACCCGGACGCCAAGGTCGTCAGGCTCGTCCGCGACTACCGCTCGACGCCGCAGGTCGTCCGGCTGGCGAACGGGGTGATCGGGCAGGCGCGGGGCGCGCGGTACAGGCTGGAGCTGGTCGCGCAGCGCGAGAACGGGCCCGAGCCCGTCTTCAACGAGTACGACGACGAGGTCGCCGAGGCCGACGACGCCGCCCGGCGGGCCCGCAAGCTGATCGAGGAGGGCGTGCCCGCGCGGGAGATCGCGATCCTCTACCGGATCAACGCGCAGTCCGAGACGTACGAGTCGGCGCTCGCGGCCGTGGGCGTCCCGTACGTGCTGCGCGGCGCGGAGCGCTTCTTCGAGCGGCCCGAGGTGCGCGAGGCCGTCGTCCGGCTGCGCGGCGCGGCCAGGGCGGGCGCCGACGCCGAGACCGACGGGATGGGGCTGATCCAGACCGTCCGCCACGTGCTGAGCGGGGCGGGGTTCTCCGACCGGCCGCCCGAGGGCGCGGGCGCGGCCCGCGCGCGCTGGGAGTCCCTCGCGGCGCTGGCGCAGCTCGCCGAGGACATGGCCGCCGACGACCCCAGGGCCGGGCTCCCCGAGTTCGTCGCCGAGCTGGAGGAGCGCGCCGCCGCGCAGCACGCGCCGCCGCTGGAGGGCGTCACCCTCGCCTCGCTGCACGCCGCCAAGGGCCTGGAGTGGGACGCGGTGTTCCTCGTCGGGCTGGCCGAGGGCACGCTGCCCATCGTCTACGCCAAGACGCCCGAGCAGATCGAGGAGGAGCGCCGCCTCCTGTACGTCGGCGTCACGCGGGCCCGCGTGCACCTGAACCTGTCGTGGGCGCTGGCGCGCTCGCCCGGCGGTACGCAGGCGCGCCGCCCGTCCCGCTTCCTCGACGGCCTGACCGGCAAGACCACCACGCACACGCCCGCGCGCGTCGACCGGTCGAAGCGGCGCCCCGCCAAGGGCCCGCAGCCGTGCCGCGTCTGCGGGCGCCCGCTGACCGCGGCCGTCGAGCGCAAGCTCGGCCGCTGCGAGGACTGCCCCTCCGAGCTGAACGAGGAGATCCTCCTCGCGCTCAGGGAGTGGCGCGCCGGGGTGTCGGTCGAGCAGAAGGTGCCCGCCTACGTGGTGTTCACGGACGCGACGCTCCAGGCGATCGCCGAGCACGCCCCCGAGTCGATGGAGGAGCTGGCGCGCATCCCCGGCGTCGGCAGGGTGAAGCTCGACCGCTACGGCGACGCCGTCCTCGGCCTGTGCGGGCACTAGCGCCGCGGGCGTGGCGGGGCGGCGCGGAGGCGCCGGTGACGCGGGGTGAGACCTGGCTCACTCGTACCGATAGGGAAGACTGGCCGCCGTGAAGGAATCGCTGAAGGCACTGCTGGACCTGCTCGACCTGGAGCAGATCGAGAACGACATCTTCCGCGGCCGCAGCCCCGAGGAGCGGCGGCAGCGCGTGTTCGGGGGGCAGGTGGCGGGTCAGGCGCTCGTCGCCGCCGGGCGCACCGTCCCCGCGAACCGGCCCGTCCACTCGCTGCACGCCTACTTCATCCGCCCCGGCGACCCGCTGGTCCCGCTCGTCTACACCGTCGACCGGGTCAGGGACGGGCGGTCCTTCACCACCCGCCGCGTCACCGCCGTCCAGCACGGCAAGGCGATCTTCACGCTGTCGGCGTCGTTCCAGATCGTCGAGGACGGCCCGTCCCACCAGGCGCCGATGCCCGAGGCCCCCGCCCCGGAGTCGCTGCCGGACGGCCTGACCCGCCTCACGCCGCTGTTCGGCGAGGTCGGCGCGCGCGAGTTCGTCACCCGCCGCCCGTTCGACATTCGGCACGCGACGCCGCTGACGTGGGAGGCGGCCAAGGACCCCGCCCTCGCCACGCCCGAGTCGAAGGTGTGGCTGAAGGTCGACGGCGAGCTCCCGGACGACCCGCTCCTGCACGTGTGCCTCATGACCTACGCGTCGGACATGACGCTGCTCGACACCGTCCTGCTCAACCACGGGCTGGCCTGGGGCGACAAGCGGACGATGGGCGCCAGCCTCGACCACGCGATGTGGTTCCACCGGCCGTTCCGCGCCGACGACTGGCTGCTGTACTACCAGGACACGCCGTTCGCCGGCGGCGCCCGCGGGCTCGCCCGCGGCCAGGTGTTCACCCGCTCGGGGGAGTTGGTCGTGTCGGTCATGCAGGAGGGCCTGGTCCGGGTCTCCGACACCGGACGCGAGGCGCCCGGCGGCCCGTCCGTGAAATGATCGTTCCGTAAGGGGCGCCCGGGAGTTTCGACGCTCGCGGGACGCCCGGGGTTCTGCGGAATCCGGGTGAGGTCGCCCACGAAACCGCAGGTCAAAAATATCTTGCTTGATTCGGCGGAGTCCCCGTACGCTCGACGCGAGCAATCAACCGGCCGACCGGTGTGGATCTTGGATCCGCCGGACACGGCCCGAGGAGCCCGAGAGGTGGTGTGCAGTCCGGTGAGCAACACGTTGATCAAATTCGCGTCCTGGACCGCGGCCTGCCCCGGCACCTCGATGCTCGGCACCTCCGTGCCCGCCCCGATGACCCGTGTCTCGAAGCCCGGCGAGTCCGCCGCGTATGTCGAGGCGTCCGTCTTCGAGGCGTCCGCCCTGCGGCAGCGTGAGCGCGGCATGTGGCGGCGCGACGAGCGCGGGCTGCGCGGCACGAATCTGTGCGATCTGCGCTTCGAGCAGCGAATCCAGGACGACCAGGGGCGCAGTGTCTTCGAACACCTTCTCGAGGACATGAGCGCTCCGGCTCCGGCCACGGCCCACACGGGCGTCACCTTCACGGGTGGCGTGTCGGGTCCGTACCCCTGGAGGCGACGACCGGTCTAGAACAAGGCCGGCAAGCCCCCAGGCCGCGGATCCGACACCGGATCCGCGGCCTTCTTCTTTGTCCAGACCCACCGACACGCCCGTTGAGATCCAACGAGAGGAACAAGGGTGACTGTGATGCAGGGGGCTCTCGCAGTAAGCGAGGAGGACCTCACGCTTCCGTGCCGGACCGATCCGGAGCTGTTCTTCGCCGAGGCTCCCGCCGACGTCGAGCTCGCCAAGGCCCTGTGCCTGGAGTGCCCGCTCCGCAAGGAGTGCCTCGCCGGGGCGCTGGAGCGCAAGGAGCCCTGGGGCGTCTGGGGCGGCGAACTGTTCGTCCGCGGTGTGATCGTGCCGCGCAAGCGGCCGCGCGGCCGCCCGCGCAAGCACCCGCGGCCCGACGAAGTGGCCGTGTGAGGCGACGATGCCCAGCACGCCGGTGATCGGCCGAATCGAACCCGTGGACGCGGTCCCCGCGCGGGGACCGCGCCCACGGGCGGCCGGGGAGAACGAGATGACACCGCTCAGCGAGATGACGTTGCTCAGCCAGGACCTGTCCCGGGAGCGACCACCCGTGCCCGACGAGCTCGCCGCCCGCGCCCCTGCTCGTCGCGGCGTACGGGCTGGCGCTCACCGGCCTCGGCGTCCTCAACCCCACCTGGGAGACCGTCGT
>NZ_JBEZJP010000070.1:0-25882 GCF_040653175.1 Actinomadura sp. NPDC048032 | reverse complement strand
CCCTTATGAGTACCACATGCCCCGCGCGGCCCCCGCCCCCCCGCGCCCGCGCCCCGGCGCCCGCCCGGTCCGCGCGCCGCCGCTCCTGCCTTCGTCCCGCTCCGGCGCCCGGCCCGAACGGGCGCCGGAGCGCAGCAGCTTGCGTCAAACCGAAAAGACTCATGGGGCTCTGCCCCACACCCCGGACCTCTCTCGGAGGGGGCGGGGCTTGCGTTTTCTCCTCGGGTGCTTTGTGGTGCGGAATGGTGGGTCGCGGGGTGGGTCCCTCCTCGGTCGGCCACCGGAGGCGTACCGGGAACCTCCAGGGGCCGCCAAGGCCAAGCGCAAGCGTCACGACGTGAGCCTTGGCGGCCCCTGAAGAACCCTGGTACGGCGAAGCTGACCGACCGAGGAGGGACCCACCCCGCTCTGGCTGGACCCATGCGGAGGCCCGGTCTCAACTACTCAGCCAAGCCCGAGCCGTTGACGGCAACGCTGACGGCAACCGGAGCGGACGTCAGCGCACGCCAGCAGACGGCGACGGACTGACAATTCACGGCCGACCTGCGAAAACCCAGCTCGGAACAGCACGTCTTCCACACGTACTATGTGCTCGCCGGCACAACGCCGGTGCTGGTGCACAACGACAACGAAGTTCCTGGGTGGGCTGCAAACGAGATTGCCAGGATTAAAGCCGGGCAGGGGACCCCGCGCACGGAAAGCCGCACAGATCCTACTCAAAAGCTTTATCAAGGGCGCGAATCGGCGAGGCACGCGGCCAAGTGGGGTCCTCACGCGGAGTCGGGTTTCCAGGGCTCGCCCGAATGGGAGGTTCCCGGGAAGGGCGATACGTACAGGATCGTCGGTCCGAACCGCTTTGGGGAGTATGGATACACGGACCCGAAAGTCAAGTACCAGAAGATCACCGTTATTACCTGTTGATTCGACGTGTTCCCAGTGGGAGGTGGGCGACGTTGTCAGTGAAGTATTCTGTCCGGTTCGAGGAAAGTGACACATTCGTATCCGCCTGCGAACTGGAAGGGTTTTTTGTCGGGCGCTACAGCGACGACGACTTCGGCGCCTTGCTCGACGCCGAGAACGCCCGGATCACTTTCAGGCTCGTGCGGCCAACCCTAGACGCGCCGATCGAGGCGCTTAGGGGGGACATCGAGGTACTTGTCCTCGACACCGAAGGTCGGCCCATGGGGCGCTACGTGCTGTGGGCCGCCAAGCTAGTAGCCGGGGATACGCCGGAATATATAGTCGTCACGGCACGAACGGGTTTGGCTCCGCACGCCGAGGCCCGCAGGTTGTGGGACAGGTTCCGTGTTTCCCGGCCGCAGCGCGGTGAATGGTGCACGCTTCAGGTCGGAGCCCGTGAAGCGTGGCTAGAAGTAGCCGGTCTAAGGTACGCCGAATCCCCTTCTAAGCGGGAGCATTCGATTCCCCCTCAAGAGTTCGTTATGGAGGGTGGTGAAATCAAGGATGTCGCGAGTTTTTTCTGTGCGATTGGCGAGGCTTTCCGTGGCCCAGGAGGGTATATCGGGTGTAGTTTTACCGAATTGGACGAGTCTCTTGAGGATTATCTCCAGGGCATCCCGGTTCGACTGATTTGGCGGAACATTTCCGTTGCGCGCTCGTCCTTGTCTGCAGTGGTGGATATTACTGGCGGGCCGATTTCCAAATTCGACTTGCTTCTTAGTATTCTGTCGCAGAATAATGTTGAAGTCATTCCTGGCAGGTCATAGCCTGAATGTTCGAAGTGCTGATTCTAAGGCGACAGCTCGAATTCGGCATGATGGTGTAAACGTGTGGTCACACCAAGAAGGCATCGGCATCATGAGAGTCTTCCGATCCAAGGAGCTCAAGCCTCAGGATTTTTCGATGGCCCGCAGGTCCGCGGGTACGTTCTGTCGGCGGGAAGCAAGAACGTCAACGTCGGCTACGGCTACGACCCGGCGACGCTCCGCATGACCCTGTCCCTGCCGAAAACTGGTGTGCCCGCCCAAGACCGCGCACGGCACCCGGATGATCGCGCTGGACCGCACCACCATCGCGGCGCTGCGCGTGCACCGCTCCTGGCAGCAGGCCGAGGTGGCGGCCTATGGCGAGGAGTACCGCGACAGCGGGTATGTGTACACCAACCTCAACGGTGGCCCGGTCGCCCCGGGTCGGCTCACCCACGTGTTCCAGAAACTGATCGCCGAGCACGATGTGCCGCCGATCCGACTCCACGACCTGCGCCACGGCGCCGCCACTTTGGCGCTCGCGGCCGGGGTGCAGTTGAAGGTGGTACAGGAGCTGCTCGGGCATTCCAGCATCGTGCTGACCGCCGACACCTACACCTCCGTCCTACCCGAGGTCGCGCACACGGCCGCCGAGAAGACCGCCGCCTACCTGCTCCACGCGGCTGGTGTGGTGCCTGGCACCACCCGGCGCCGGGGCCGTGCTCCGGCCCGCCGTCGGCGGCCGGCGGCGAACCGTATCGATCGCGCGCGCCTCGCCTCGAGTTACTCCCGAACCGGACGTGATCGGTGAAGGAGACCTTCTGCTTCGAACGATGGCCGGCTCGGTCGTCGACGACCACACAACCGCCAAGGCCTGGGCGTTCCACAGATACACCCACTGGCGACCTTCACGGGACGAGCTCGGCGCGGTCGGCCGCCGCCCCGTCTTCCGCTCCCCAGGGCCCACCGTGGGGGCTGCGGGGCGGAGGGGGAAGTTCATCGGACGCAACAATTGTTAATGCGAAACCCCTTCCCGGAAGCGGTTCGGACGCCACAGTATGTCCAAGATCGACTACTGGTGGGCGCGAGCCTGGTGCCGGAGGGGTTGCGGATGAGCGAGCAGGGCGGTCGCGCGTGGCTGGAGAGCGTTCTCGCCGCGAAGCGGGAGCGGGGCCGGCCAGCGTTGATCGGCTACCTGCCGATCGGCCATCCCAGCGTGCCGGCCTCAATCGAGGCCATGTTCGCCATGGTCGAGGCCGGTGTCGACATCGTCGAGATCGGCCTTCCCCACGATGACCCGGTCATGGACGGGCCTGTGATCAGGCAGGCCACCGAGAGCGCGCTGCGGGGCGGGACCCGGATCGCCGACCTTTTCACCGCCGTGACGGCCCTCGCCTCGGCGGGGGTACCCGTGGTCTGCATGACGTACTGGGCGCCCGTGGAGCGGTACGGGGCCGAGCGGTTCGCGCGCGACCTCGCCATCGCGGGAGGCTGCGGGGCGATCGTCCCGGATCTGCCCGACGGCAGGGCGCCGGAATGGACGGCGAGCACCGACGCGCACGGGCTCGCCCGGATCCTGGTCGTCCCCCCGGACGCGTCTGACGAGCGGATCTCCCGTATCGCCTCGGCCTGCACCGGCTTCGTCTACGCGGCGGGCCGTCTCGGTCTCACCGGCTCCGGCGAGGTGGACGTCGCCCAGGCGAAGAACCTCGTCGACCGGGTGCGCCGGGTCACGACCACCTCCGTCTGCGTGGGCTTCGGCATCTCCACCCCGGCCCACGCCGCCGGAGTCGCGACCTCCGCCGACGGCGTCATCGTCGGCACCGCCCTCGTCGAGTGCCTCGCAGCCCCGTCGCTCGACGCCGGGCTCGAACGCCTGACCACCCTGGTCGGCTCCCTCGCCGCCTCCCTCCACACCCCGTCCCGCACCCCTCGGACCACCGCATGCGTCCCGGCCGCCCGCGACGGCGGCATGCGCGCCGTCGGCCGGGGCGGATGCGCCGACCCCCTCACCAGCACCGGCGAACTCACCGAGAGTTTCTAGACGAACGGCGGGGTGACGCGCCCATGGCCAGTTGGAAACTATTCCTACTTGTTTAGTTGGTATAGGGTCCTGTCCTAGCCGGAGGCAACCGTGGAGGACTCATGAGCACGACGGACGAATTGCTTGCCAGCGCCGAGCGTTACGCGGCGGGTTTCGGCAAGGGGGAGCTGCCTCTGCCGCCTGCCAAGGGGGTGGCGGTGGTCGCGTGCATGGACGCTCGCCTCAACCCCTACGGGCTGCTCGGCCTGTCGGAGGGGGACGTCCACGTCATCCGGAACGCCGGTGGAGTGGTCACCGCGGACGTGCGCCGCAGTCTGGCCATCAGCCAGCGGCTGCTCGGCACGCGGGAGATCGTCCTGATCCACCACACCGACTGCGGCATGCTCACCTTCACCGACGACGGCTTCAAGGCCACCATCCAGGACGAGGTGGGCCTGAAGCCGGACTGGTCGGCCGAGGCTTTCACTGACCTGGACCAGGACGTCCAGCAGTCCATCGGCAGGATCAAGGCCGACCCGTTCATCCCGCGCACCGGCGCGGTGCGCGGATTCGTGTACGAGGTCGAGACGGGCCGCCTGCGCGAGGTCAAGCCCCGCTGACCCGCAGCGGCCCGCGGGTCAGCGGAGCCGCGCGTCGCTCAGGCCGCTCCGAGCCCGGCAGGGCGGGGCGCCAGCCGGGGGATGAGGTACTCGCCGACGCGGTACGCCTCCTCCAGGTGGGGCCAGCCGGAGAGGATGAACTCCTCGATCCCGAGGCCGGCATACTCCCGGATCCGCTCCGCCACCTCGTCGTACGATCCGACGAGGGCCGTCCCGGCGCCCTCGCGCACCAGTCCGACGCCGGCCCACAGACCCGGCGCGACCTCAAGGCTCCGTGCGTCCGCTCCCTTCGCCGAACCGCCGTGCAGTGCGGCCATGCGCTGCTGGCCCGTCGAGTCGAAACGGGCGAAGCGCTGCTGCGCGGCCTCGATGCGGGCGGGATCCATGCCGGCGAGCAGGCGTCCGGCCTCCGCCCATGCCTCCGAGGCGGTGTCGCGGGCGATGACGTGCAGGCGGATGCCGAGACGCAGACGGCGGCCCTCGGCGGCGGCGAGCGCTCGCAGGCGGGCGGCGCGGGCGGCGACGGCCGCGGGCGGTTCGCCCCACATCAGGGCGACGTCCGCGTGGCCGGCCGCGACCTGTTCGGCCGCCGGGGACGCGCCGCCGAAGTAGACGTCCGGGACCGGGTCGAGCGGTGAGGTCAGGCCGTCCTCGATCTCGTAGTGCTCGCCGTGGAAGTCGTACCGGCGGCCCGCCCAGGTGCGGCGGAGCACGTCGAGGAACTCGGCGGTACGGGCGTAGCGGGCGTCGTGGTCGAGGAAGTCCCCGTACGACCGCTGCTCGACCGGGTCGCCGCCGGTGACGACGTTCAGCAGCAGGCGGCCGCCGGAGATCTCCTGGAAGGCCCGCGCCTGCTGGGCCAGGAGGGTCGGCAGGGTGAAGCCCGGGCGGAACGCCACGAGCATCTTCAGCCGTTCGGTGTGCTGGGCGACCGCCGCGCAGATGATCCACGGGTCCGGGCAGCCCGCGCCGACCGGGGTGAGGGCCGCCTCGAACCCGGCGTCCTCGGCCGCCCGCGCCACCTGCGTCAGGTAGCGCACGCTGCCCGGCCGCCCCGGCGGCCGGTGCGCGTCGGTGCTCATGATGGCGGTCCGGACCTCGTGGCCGTCGCCGGTCGTGGGCAGGAACCAGTGCAGACGCATGGCGATCCTTCCTGCGGAGAGGGTGGGGGGTTTCAGGCCGCGGCCTCGCGGACGGCGGCGGCGATCTCTTCGCGCAGCGTGAGGAAGTCCTGGTGCGCGTGCGGGTCGTCCTCGCCGGGCAGCGTGGAGGCCTTGTCGAGGACGATCCGTCCAGGGCGCTTGCTGAGGACGATGACGCGGGTGCCGAGGAAAACGGCCTCGTCCACGCTGTGCGTGACGAACAGGACGGTCTTGCCGGTCTGCTGCCAGATGCGGCGCAGTTCCTCCTGCAGCCGTTCCCTGGTGAGGGCGTCCAGCGCGGCGAAGGGCTCGTCCATCAGGAGGATGTCGGGGTCGGGCGCCAGCGCCCGCGCGATGGCCGCGCGTTGCTGCATCCCGCCGGACAGCTCGTACGGCCGCCGCGAGGCCGCGTCGGCGAGGCCGACGAGCCGCAGGAGTTCGTCGGCCCGCTCGTCGCGCCGCGTTCGGGGCGTGCGGGTGGTGCGCAGGCCGAACTCGACGTTGCGGCGCACGCTGAGCCATGGGAACAGGCGCGGCTGCTGGAAGACGATGCCGCGATCCGGGCCGGGCCCGGTGACCGGCGTGCCGGCCGCGGAGACCTCTCCGGCGGTGGGCTCGGCGAACCCCGCGACCAGCCGCAGGAGGGTGCTCTTTCCGCAGCCGGACGGCCCGACGATGGTCACGAACTCTCCGGCGGGGATGTCGGCGTCGACGCCTCGCAACGCCTGCACCGTGGCGCGGTCGCGCAGGAGCCCGCGCCCGCCGCCGAACACCAGCGAGACGTTCCGGAGGGAGACCGCGGGATCAGCTGGGGAAGGCATCGCCGAGTTCCTTGGTGGCCAGGCCCTCCTGGAAGACGCTCAAGGCCGGGATCGAGGGGAGCTGGTTCTGCGCCTTGAGGAACTGGGCGGCGCTGTGGAGGTTCTGCGCGAACGCGCCGGGCTTGGCAGCCGTGCCCAGGTACTCCGGCCCCGCCTGCTGCCCGCCGTCCAGCAGGATGAGCTGGTCGATCTGGCGCGCGGCCTCGGCGGGGGGCAGGTTGAGCTGGCGTCCGACGGAGGCGGCCGCGCCTGCCTTGTCGCCGCGGATCAGCTTGACCGCCCGGTCCTGCTGCCGCAGCCAGGTGGTCAGCGCTTTCGGGTACCTGTCGGCGAACTCGGTGCGCACCACGGCGAGGTCGGCGGTCACCTGGCCCTTGGCGGCCAGCTCCTTGCTGGTGACGAGGACCTTGCCGGTCTTCTCCAGCGTGCCGAGCACCGGCGTCCACACGTACGCGGCGTCGATGTCGCCGCGCTGCCAGGCGGCCTGGACGTCCTGCGGCTCCAGGTCGATGATCTTGACGTCGGACTCGGCGAGCCCGGCGTCGCGCAGCGCGGCCAGCAGGCTGTAGTGGGAGGTCGAGGAGAACGGCGTGGCGATCTTCTTGCCCCGGAGCGCCGCGACCGACGCGGCCTCGCGCGCCACCAGCGCCTCGTTCTCGCCGATCACGTCGAAGATCCACGGCACCTTGTAGCGGATGTTCAGCGGGGCCGACAGGCCCTTGGTCACCGGGCTGGACCCGGCCAGTCCGATGTCGAGCGAGCCGGCGATCATCGCGGTGTTCACGTCCCCGCCGGAGTCGAACCTGGACCAGGTGATCTTGGTGTCGGGCAGCGCCTCCTCCAGCCATCTCCGGTCCTTGACGACCAGGTCCCCGTTCGGGATGAGCTGGTAGCCGATCCGCAGCGTCTTCGGGGTGCCGTCGCCGTTGACGCCGCCGGCGGCCGCCTTGCTCGCGCCGGTGCCGGAGGAGCAGGCGGCCAGCCCGAGGCAGAGCGCGGCGAGGACGAGTCCGTAGGTCTTCTTCAAGGTCGTACCTCTTGCTTCTTCAGGTCTCGCAGGGGGTCAGGACTTGCCGCGCCAGGGGACGAGGCGGCGTTCGGCCAGTTGCAGCAGGGCGTCGATGAGCAGGCCGGAGGCGCCGATGGCCAGCAGCCCGAGCACGACGACGTCGGTCTGGTTGTAGCGCTGGGCGTCGCGGATCATGCCGCCGATGCCGGGCACCCCGTTGACCGTCTCGGCGGCGACGACGGTGGTGTAGGCGACGCCGACGGCGACCCGGACTCCGGTGATGATCTCGGGCAGGGCGGAGGGCAGCACGATGTTCAGCGGGATCTGCCACCGGCGCGCCCCGAGGGACCGGGCGGCGAAGACGTAGTCCTCGTGCACTCCCCGCACGGCCTCGGCGGTCGCCACGGCGACCGGTGGCAGGGAGGCGACGAACAGCAGCGTCACCTTGGGCGCCTCGTCGATCCCGAACCAGATGATCAGCAGGCTGAAGTAGGCCAGCGGAGGCAGCGTGCGCACGAACGTCACGAGCGGCCCGAGCAGCGCCCGCACGGTCGGCACCAGGCCGATGACCAGGCCGAGCACGATCCCGCCCGCCACGCCGTACAGGCTTCCCAGCAGGATGCGGCGCAGGCTGACCCCCAGGTGCTCGTACAGCATGTGGCCGCTGTAACCGCGCACCCCGTCGTGCGTGGTGGAGGTCTGGACCAGCTGGTGCCAGACCGCGCCGGGCGGCGGGACGAACACCTCCGACCAGAGGTGCGCGGCCGCGACGGCCCACCAGACGGCCAGGAGGGCCAGCACCCCGCCGGCCCTGAGCACCAGGGCTCGCGCCACCTTCCCTACACCCCACTTTCCAGATCAAATCAGTCGGAAAAGGATGGTATTGGTCGCGTGGTGCCCTGCAAAGAGCCAGTTCCGAGTGATCCTCAGGTACCAGATGCCATGCGGTCCGCCTCCTCGGCGAGCAGCGCGATCCCGGAGTCGATCCGCGCGGGGTCGATCGCGCCGAACCCCAGCTTGATCCAGTGCCGGGGCACCGGCGGGGCGTAGAAGAACGTGTCGCCGGGCTCGATGAGCACGCCGCGCGCCGCGACGCGGGCGGCGAGCTCGCGCGTGTCCAGCCCGTACGGCCCGCCGATCCAGACGCTGACCCCGCCCGCACGCGGACGCATCGCCCAGTCGGGCAGGTGCCGCCGCACGGCGCCGACCGCCTCCTCCCAGCGCAGCCGCAGCGCGTCGCGCAGATGCCGCACACCGCGCCGGTACTCGCCGGAGGCGATCAGCAGGCCCAGGGCGCGCTGCTGGTGCCCGGACGGGTGCCGGACGGTGTAACGGCGCAGGTCCCGCAGGTGCTCGATCAGAGCGGGCGGGCCGTGCACGAACCCCAGCCTCAGGCCCGGAGCCAGGAACTTCGAGAAGCTGCCGAGGTAGACGACCGCGTCGGGGTCGAGCGAGGCGAGCGCCGGGGACGCCCTGCCGACGAAGCGCAGCTCGCTGTCGTAGTCGTCCTCGACCACCACGATGTTCCGCTCGCGGGCGAGCGCGACCAGCCGCTGCCTGCGCCGGCCGCTCATCGTGACGTTCGAGGGGTAGTGATGGGTCGGCGTGGTGACGACCATCCCGACGTCCAGGAGCTGCTCGTCGACGATGAGGCCGCTGTCGTCCACGTCCCCGGCGACCAGCCGCGCCCCGGCGCGGGCGAGGATGTGCCGGGCGTCCGGATAGCCCGGATTCTCGACCAGGACCTGTGTCCCCGTCCGCACCAGCGCGGTGGCGACCAGGTGCAGCGCCTGCTGGGAACCGATGGTGACCAGGACCCGGTCGGGGGTCGCGGCGACGCCCCGGCCCGCGAGGATCTGCTTGCAGATCATCTCGACCAGCAGCGGATCGTCGGCGTCGATGCCGTCCTGAAGGCTGTGGCGCCGGTGCTCGGGCCGCAGCGCCTCCTTGAGGCAGCGCAGCCACGCGCGCTCGGGGAACGTCTCGGGCGGCAGGTGCCCGGTGACGAACGGATACCGATAAGCGTCCCAATCCGCCGGCTTGCGGATGTGCGGCAGTTCGGCGCAACCCGGCGGCGGAGCCAGCCGGTCCAGCCAGCGAGGCGCCGCCGGCGCCGCCGGACGCGCCGCCGGGCGCACGGCCATCTCGTCGTTGACGACGTGGCCCGACCGCGACCGCGCGATCACGAAGCCGTCGGTGACGAGCTCCTGGTACGCCTGGTTGACGGTATTGCGCGACACGCCCAGCTCGACGGCCAGTTCGCGGGAGGACGGCAGCCGCCCGTCCTCGAACCGCCCGGCGACGATGGCCTCCTCAAGCCCCCGCCGCACCCGCCGATAGAGCGGCTCGTCCACTCCGCCGTCCGCAACCGGAAACAACCCCACACCGCGCCACCCTAAAGCCCCGCCCCACCACCCCGCCGGGGTCCCCGGCGCCCTCCGGCCGTCGCTGGAGCAGCAGGGCATCGCCGCGTCGTGGCCGGTGGGGGACCTGAGGGCCTCGCGGGGAGGCGAGGCCCTCAGGGGTTCGGGTCAGGGACGAAGATCCAGGGCTCCCTTCCTGATGCGGTCGCGAAGTTCAGTGAACTGTCCGGCGGTGACGGCCAGCAGGCCGTGGTCCGGGGCCTTGCTGTCGCGGATGGCGATGGTGCCACCGGGGATCGGAGCCAGTTCGACACAGTTGCTCTCGCCGCCGGAACGGCTGCTCTTGCGAAAGGCGGTGTCCGGTGGCGGGCACTCTGCTGCCTTCTCCACGTGGGGGACGTCCTCTCTGTCAATGGGGGCTCTGCCAGGGTGAGGCGCTGGACGACACCGGTGCCGGGCTCGGCGTTCCGGTGGTGGGCGGCGCGGACGGCGGAACCGCGGATCGCGTGGGCGATGGTGCGGGGGTCGGGGTCCGCGTCGTGGTGGCCGCCGACCCCTTGGTACGGCGCCGGGGGTGATCCGGCTTGCCGCGTTCGCCTGATCTGCCGACTGGGCGCGACGGCGGGGACGGCGACGGCCGCTCCTTGACGAGGATGTTCGCCATCGTGCAGACCTCCGCCCCGGTGCCCGGGCCGGACGAGTCGTGCCTGACGCCCAATGTGATCTTGTTTGCCGGCGTCGGCACGGCGAAGGTGACGAGGGTGGGTTCGGTCGTCGCCGGTTTCCGCGTGCTGCGCGACGGGCCGGCGGAGACCGTCCATTCGCAGGGCTTCCCGGTGTTCAGGGCGCTCACCGTGGCGGTGACCTCCACCGGTCCGGGTTTCGTCATCAGGAGGATTTCGCGGGTGTGGAGAATGGTCTTTCCCATGACGATCCATGTCCCGGCCGCGGGGTCCGCCGCCGTCTGCGGGGAAGGGCTCGCGGGGCGCCTCGTGCCGTCGACGATCGTCCGGCCCGACAGCGACGTCTCGACGGTCCCTTTTCGCGCTCCGGTGGGCCGCATCGAGGGTCTGGACGGTCCCTGTCGCCCCGGCACGGGTTCCCGGGCCGCCATGCCGGGCTTCCCGGCGGGCCCGTCCGCCGGTGAGGCCAGGCCCAGGACGGCGACCGTGCCGATCAGGAGCACGACCACGACGATGACGAGCGCGACCCGCGGACCCGCTCCCGAGGGGAGGAGGTGCGGCGGGAGGCCGCGCAGCGCGGCGGCGAGCCGCGTGCGGCGTTCCGCTGCGCGGTGGGCGCGCATCCGGCGCCGGAAGCGCTTCAGAGCCGCGCGCTCTCTGCCGGGGTCGGGCGGGCAGGCCCGCATCTCCTCCGCGGCCATGGCCTTGAGCAGTCGTTCGAAGTCTTGATCCGGTTCTGGATATCCCATCTCATTCCACCTCCGCGTGAGGCCCGTCGCCCTGGATCGCTTCTCTCAATTGCTTGAGCGCCCTCAGATAACGGCTCTTCACGGTTCCATGGGGAACACCGAGCTCCGCGGATATGCCCGACAGGGGCATGTCCTCGTAGAATTTCATTATTACGATCACGAGCAGTTCGCGGGGCAGTCCCCCCATCGCTTGCTGGAGCGTTAGCCTGTCGGCGACGCGCGTCGAGGTGTCCGGAAATTTGCCGGCGGCGTCTTTCAGTGCGTTCAAGCTGTGCACGAGGGAGTCGTGGACCCTCCGGTCGTGCTCCTTGCGCTGGAAGTAGTTGACGCACTCGTTGCGGGCCGTCCGCCGGACGTAGGCTTTCGGGTCGCGGCCCTCCTTGACGATCTGCATGAGGGTGCCGCTTCGTTTGCACAACGACTCCGCAACGGTGGACGCGATGTCCTCGGCCTGATGCGCGGTCAGGCCGAGTCCTCTGGCCGCCTTGTCGGCGACGTCCAGGACATGTCGGAAGACGGCATTTTCGTCGACTACCTCCTGTCCACGCCAGTTTCTGCGCAGCATCGCTGGATCTCGTTTCTCCTCAGTGGATGACAACCACTCGTAAAGAGCGTCGAGGACGGCCGGACGGACGGCCTACCGCACAAGATCTTTTGCAAAAAGGCACTGCTGCACAGAAATGAGAGCAAAGAGAGGTGAGGCCTCTTTGCCTCGATTAGGCCCTCGGTCCGGGATGGTCCGAGGGTGCAGAGCCGGGCGATCTCTGCTTCCTGTTTAAACCGGACATAACTGTTCGCCAGACGAGGGAAGGTGAGATGTCCGGTTCGGGACTCCGGCGCACGGGCGGGTGGTCAGCGCGAACGCGAGTACCCCCGCGTCATCCCTCCACGGCGAGGTCTCGCGGCTCAGAGGCCGACGTCGTCCGCACTGGGGTGGCGGCTACCAGCAGTACGGCGAGCGCGATGGGAGCGGCCGTCTGGTATCCGATCCACCCGGAAGATCACACGTCGGATCGAAGGTCCAGCGGATCACCCCCACGCGCGGGGGGAACTGGCTTCGTGAACAAGCTGATCAGTGCGGACCCGGCGTCCCCGGCGCATGGGGACGGGGCCCTTCGGACTACCTGTGCAGCTTGCGGTGTACTGCCCAGGTGATCGCGGCGCCGGTCGCGATCGCGGTGGTGGCGAGGATCCGGGGGGCCAGCGTTCTCTTCAGGGCCTGCCGCTGGCGGCGTTTGAACGTGGCCGCGTCGTTCTCCCGGGGGAACGGCTCGTCGGGGACGGGTACGCCGAGGAAGGCGCACAGCGGCGCCCATCCGTCCTTGACCTCGAACACCAGCAGCCGGTCTTCGGGCACGTGCGCCTTCACCTCGGCGACGTGCCGCTCGAATCTTCCGGCCATCTCCGCACGGTCGCCGAACGGCCCGCCGATCTCGCGATGCCACGTCGTCCGCTGGACGCGGTCGAGGATCTCCGCTTCGGGGTCGGGCCGGCGCGGGCCTCGCCAGCTCAGCATCCGCACCAGGAGCGGCGGCTTGGCGAGCACGGCGGCCATGGTCTGCGCGGCGCTGTCGTACCAGCGTTGCGGATCGCGGACGTTGAGCACCACCTTGGCGTCCGGGAACGCGTCGACGATGTCGCGCCAGAACGCGGTGGTCGGCGAGCCGACGGCGCAGCCGTAGCCCGCGAACACCTTCCCCCAGTCCACTGTCCGGCCGTCCATCGCGGCGGCCCAGTCGGCGGCCCGCTCAGGCTCGGCGTTCAGGACCCGCATGTTGTAGCACGGGCCGTACCCGAGCCGGTCGAGTGCCAGAGCGAGTGAAGTCGTACCAGTTCGGAGCAAACCGACGCCGATGACCTGCACGCGAACTCTCCTCAGGATGAAGTGGATGACGTCTCAGGCCGGTCAGGTCGTACGGCGGGCGACCAGAGTCCCGGGGTCTTCGCCGTTGGCGACGGGGTGGAGGGCGGTTCCGGCCGCCGGGGTCAGCCCGACCGCCGCCAGGTCGGCGACGACGGCGTCCGGCCGGTGCAGGTAGTGGGCGCGCTCCACCACTTCGGTCGCCACCACATCGCCCTGGTAGTACGTGCGGTAGACGAACCGCAGGTGCGCCTGGTCGTCGCCGTCGGGCCGCGCCTCGCAGGACATCTCGTACCGGCAGTCGCCGAGGACGGCCTCGTCGGCGACGTGCTCGGGCCAGTCCGGTACGGGTTCTGACAGCACCATGTCCATCGCCACCTCGCCGTCCTCGGCCAGATGTTCGGCGATCGCATCGAAGAGCGCGGGCCGGTCGGGGTGCGGCACGTGCTCCAGCACGCCTGCCAGGTACACGAAGTCGAAGCGGCGGGCCAGGTCGAAGTGGGGCGCCGCGCGGTCGAGCACGGTGACGCGGGGGCGCAGGTGCGGGCGTTCGGCGAGCTTGGCCAGCAGCACCGCGCGCATGGTGGCGGACCGCTCCAGGCACAGGACGGTGGCGGCCCGCTCGGCGACGGCCAGCGTGATCCGGCCGGTGCCCGCGCCGATCTCCAGCGCGTGGCCGCCCCGGGGTGCGCGGTCGGCGAAAAACCGGGGGTCGGGGAGGGCGCCCTCTCCGCGGGAGGCGCGGAAGAGGTCGTAGTAGCCGGGCTGGAAGGCGTACGGGTCGGTGCCGAGCGGAGCGACCCGGGCGGGGGAGGACATGCGAGTCACCTGCCTGTCTGGTCGGAAGGGGGAAGCTCGGAAGGGGAGAGCGTCGTCAGACGGTCGCGCGCGGCCGACGTCGTCCGACCGTCCTGGACGAACTGCGCCGGGCGTGTCCACTCGCGGAGGGCGCGGCCGGCGCGTTCCCTGATCCGCACCTGGCCGGTGGACTCGATGGCGATGGTGCGTTCCTCGCTCCAGCCGCTGAGGCGGAACTCGCCCAGCCCGAGATGCACCAGGCCGAAGGCGGGCTCGCCGTCGACGGCGAGGACGAGCCGGTCCTCGTGCACGAGGACCGCGGCGTCGCTGTCGGGCCTGGCCTCGACCTCCTCCTCCGACCACTGCGCGAAGTCGCCCGGCAGCCGGAACCGGCAGCACAGCCGGTCGCGGTCGGACGCGGTCAGCGGCACCGGTTCGCGGGCGAACATCACCTCGCTGAGCGGCAGCAGCTCCAGGAACTCGTCCGGCAGCAACCCGACGACCTCGCGGCTGACCAGGCAGTCGAGCACCATGTGCACCCGAGCGCGGTCCCCGCCGTTCGCCACGTAGTGCCTTCGGCCGAAGTCGCCGAACCACAACCGTCCCGCCGTCCAGTGCTCGGACACGCCGTCGATGACCACGACGGCGTCCGGGTTGGTGTCGATCGGCACATGCAGCCGCAGGAGCCCGCGTTCGAACCCGTACTTGTAGTCGCGGTGCTCGTGCACGGTCGCGCCAGCGCCCAGGGCGATCAGCCGTACGCCCCGGACCGGCGCCGGCAGGGCGTCGATGACCTGGGCGAGGGCCGGGGCTTCGGCCAGCCACGGGGTGTCGGCGAAGTCGGTCAGGCCCGCGCCGCCGGGGTCGGTCCGCACCGGATCGCCGCCGACGCTGCGCAGCGGAAGGATGCGCCAGTCCACGCCGGACTCCGTGGCGGCGCCGTCCTGGCTGTAGGCGCGCTGGGCGCGCCACCGCCGGTGCCGCAGCCGGTCGAGGTCGGCGCGCAGCGCGTCGGCGTCGAAGCTGAGCCCCATCGGCGAGGACGGCGGGTAGGCGGCGGGCGGGTCCGTCAGCGATTCGATGGCCTGGTGGTGCGTCGTCATGGTCGCTGCTCCTGGGGGGCGGGCAGGTCGGAGACGTCGAGGGCGAAGCGGCCCACGGCCCACGCGATGGCGGGCACGTTCTCGCCGAGAGCCCGGCGGTCGAGGTTGCCGATCGTGTCGCACGGCTGGTGGTAGCAGGGGTCGTACAGCTGCCCGGCCTCCCCGCCGAACCGCGCCGCCTGCGCGGCGGTCTTGACCCCGAGGACGCCGCCGTTCAGGCCGCCGACCGGGATGCCCGCGGCCACGAACGGCTCGTGGTCGGAGCCGACGGCCCGCAGGTCGTGGCTCTCGTAGGGGAGCCCGGCGTGGTCGAAGTAGTCCTTGAAGACCTTCTCCACGACCTGCGAGCCCGCCGGGCCCGGCGGGGTGCCCGGCGGCTGCTCGCTCGCGTCCCCGTCGAGGACGAACCGCACCCCGTTCGGAGCGGCGATCAGCTCGAAGTTGAGGTAGAGCGCGATCTTGGCGCGTTCGGCCGGTGGCAGGGTGCGCACGTAGTAGTTGGAGCCGATGTCGATGAGCTCCTCGGCCCCCCACAGCGCGAACCGCACCTTGTGGCGCACCTTGTCCTGGTGGGGAGCCAGCCGCAGCGCGGTCGCCATCAGCGCGGCGGCCGCGGCGGCGTTGTCGTTGATGCCGGGCGCCTCGGTCACGCTGTCCAGATGGGCGCCGGCCATGACGGTGCGGTCGTCGCCGCCGCGCGTCTCGGCGAACAGGTTGGTGGTGACTCCCGCGACCGCGTGCCCGCGCAGGTCGAGCCGCAGCCGCACCTGGTGCTGCGCGGTTTCCTGGGCGAGCTGTTCGGCCTGCGCCTGCGTGACGCTGGCCACCGGGATGGTGAACGCCTTCGGGTCGAACGCGTGCAGCCGGTAGATGTTGTTCGGACTCGGCGTGGCCAGGTAGATCAGCATCGCCCGCGCGCCGAGCCCGGCGGCGACGCGTTGCTGTGCCGTGTAGCCGCAGGATCCGCGCCGTACGAGCACGATGGATCCGGCCACGGGCAGCCCGTCGTAGTCGGCGGCGGAGCACCCGGCGGCGTCGCCCGCCGTGGCCCGGGGCACGACGAGGTGGGCGTCGAGACCGCCGGGCGGGGTGACGGGCGACCAGCGCATGACCAGCGCGCGCACCTGCCGGGCGGTGGGAGCGGTCACCGCCGCGCTCTCCGCGTCGACCTGATAGTCGGTGTACGGCACCTGCTGCTGGTGGACGCGGTAGCCGGCGGCGGTGAGCACCTTGGCGGCGTAGCGCGCGGAGGCCTCGAACCCCGGCGTGCCGGTGGCGCGCACTCCGCCGTTCCGTGCGGCGATCCGGTCGAGGACACGCAGGTGCCGCCACGCGTCGCTGCCGCGGGTGGACCCCGCCAGCAGCCGCGCCAGCCACGGCTCCCCGGATTCACCGTCCGGACGACCTGCCGCCGCGCGGGCGGACGCCGAGGCCGCGGCGGCGTGGGAAACGGCGGACGGTGGAGCGGTCGAAAGGATGGTCGCGGTCATGGTGACAAGGCCGGTCACCAAGGCGGTTTTCGTGCGCACAAACACCCTCATCAGCGCTCCAGAGGAAATCGTGTGATGGCGAGACAGAAACCCAGGTTGATATGTGCAGAGCTTCTGAGACCGGCCGCGCGGTGAATTATGAATGCCCGGCATAACGTGGCAGGTTGGAAGCGCGCCCCGCTATGCCGGGCACCCGCCTATGTCACTCAGTGGAGGTAACGCATAGTGCCACCTCCTTTCTGTCACGACGGATCTGAGGTCGGTCAGCCGAGGCGGACTCTGAGCCGAGCCACGCCTCGCAGCGTGAGGTTCCGGTGGTAGACGGGCTCGCCGGCAAGGCGGATTCCCGGGAACTCGGTCGCGAGCAGGCCGAGGACGACCTGTGCCTGGAGGACCGCCAGCGACTGCCCGAGGCACGCGTGGGCGCCCCGGCCGAACCCCAGATGCGGGTTGGGATGGCGGCCGAAGTCCAGCTCGTCGGGCTCGGCGAACTTGGCCGGATCCCGGTTCGCGGCGGCCAGCAGCAGCGTCACCGCTTCGCCGGGCGCGACGACATGGCCGCCGACGCGCGTCTCCCGTACGCACGCCCGCCCGTCGGCCTGCACCGGCGTCACGTACCGGACCAGTTCCTCCACCGCGAGTGACGGGTCAGCTCGGGCAAAACGTGCCAAAGTGTCCGGCCCGCTCAGCAGGACGACCAGAGCGTTGCTGAGCAGCCGCCCCGCCGATTCGAACCCGGCGTGCAGGACGGCCCGCAGCGTGTTCAGCAGCACCGGGCGCGCGATCCCGGAGCCGGGCGCCTTGGCCGCCACATGCGCCACCAGCCCGTCCGCCGGTGGATCGTCCAGCCACCGGCCGGTGTATTCGGCCAGCTCAGCGCGGGCTCGCACGGCGGGTTCGGCGGTCTCGGGCCAGATCCCGGCGTCCATGCCGTCCACGACCGTCTGCGACACGGGCAGGAACCACGCGGCGTCGATGGGCGGCACCCCGAGCACCGCGGTGATGGTGTCCAGCGCGAGTGGCGCGGTGAGGTCGGACACGCAGTCGAACTCCCCGGCCGCGCGCAGCCGCTCGGCTCGGGCGCGGACCTGCGCGGCGATGCGCTCGCGCAGCATGGCCGGGTCGAGACCGCGAACCGCGTCCACCATGAAGTGCCGGATGGCCGTGTGCTCGGGCGGATCGAGTGACTGGATGCTCAGCAACGGCTCCGGTACGGCCTCGCCGATCCGGCGCCAGTCCGAGGCGAACGACTCCGTGTCGCGCAGCACCGCGGCGCAGTCGTCGTACCTGGTCATCACCCACGAGTCGAGGAAGGTGCTGCGGTAGACGGGCGCGCTCTCGCGCAGGCGGCCGAAGAGGGAGTAGGGATCCAGGAGCGCCGCGGGCTCTGCGAGTCCCGCGGCCGGGTCCGCGACCGGCGCCTCCGACATATCGACCTCCTCGCACGGACGGCTACCGGCGAGCGGCCTCATGCCCTGTTCGCCGCATCCCGTAGGGGTGGCCGGGAGGACGACGGCGCTGTCGCTCAGGTGTCCGATTGATCGTCCGACACATGATCTTTACTGATCGTAAATGGGCGCGGCCGAATTGCCGAGCGCCGGATCCGGCCACCGCACGTCCATATCCCCGAACGCGCCGATATGGCATGGTCTTGTAGTTCTGCCTCGCCGCCGAGGAGGTCGCCCGTGAGGGTTCTGCTGACCAATCGTGGGTTCCGGCTCCTGATCATCGGGCAGACCTTGTCGACCCTGGGCGACCGGGCGCTCATCATTGCCTTCGGTATCTGGGTGAAGGAGCTGACCGGCAGCAATGCCGCGGCGGGCGGCGCGTTCTTCTTCGTCGCCCTGCCGTTCCTGTTCGCCCCGTTCGCCGGGGTGCTCATCGACAGGTTCCCCCGGCGTCAGATCTTCATCGTGACCAACCTGGTGATGGCGGGCGTCATGCTGCTCAGCCTGCTGGTGCGCGGCGACGGCCAGGTCTGGATGCTGTACGCGATCATCCTCTGCTACGGCATCGCCGGCGTGGTCATCACCGCCACCCAGGCCGCCCTCGTCACGGCGATCGTGGACGAGGACGCACTCCCCGACGCCAACGGCCTCCTGCAGACCTCCGCCGACGGCGTGAAGCTGCTGGCTCCCCTCTTTGGTGCGGCGTTGTTCACGGTGGCGGGCGGCCACGTAGTGGCTCTACTGGACGCGGCCACGTTCCTGGCGGCCGCGGTATGCGTGTGGCTCATCCGGGCGCCCGGCGACCAGCGTCATGTCACCGGTGCACTGGAGCTGCGCGAAGAGGTGCTGTCGGGCCTGCGCCACATCTACCGGTCCACGCCTCTGCGCACGCTGGTCGGCGCACTGGGCCTGGCCATGCTGGTGACGGGCTTCTCCCAGACTCTCATCTTCTCGATCGTCGACGACGGGCTTCACCGCGCCCCCGCGTTCGTCGGCGTGCTGAGCAGTGTGCAGGGCGCGGGCGCGGTCTGCGCCGGCCTGGCGGCGGGCGCCGCCATCCGCCGCGTCGGCGACCTGCGCACGGTGATGCTCGGCATCGCCCTGGTGACGATCGCGTCCTTGGTCTACCTGGCGCCCGCCATCCCCCCGGTGGCGGTGGGCGCGTTCCTCTTCGGCTTCGGCATGTGCTGGACGACCGTCGGCCTGGTCATGGCGGTGCAGCGGCGAACGCCCGACGCCCTGCGCGGCCGGGCGCTGACCGCGGCGATGGGCGTCATCAGCACTCCGCAGACCGTCTCCATCGCCCTCGGAGCAGCACTGTCGCTCGTCGTCGACTACCGGGTCCTGCTGGTCCTGATGGCCGCGGTCACCGCCGTGTGCGCCGCCTGGCTGGTACGCGTCCCAACCGACCCCAAGCCGCAGACCTCTCCGCGCGAAGACCTCGACCAAGCACCGCGAACCCCTGAGCCTCCGTCACTCGCCGGGCACGAGGACAGCGCCCTGATCGGTGAAGAATCTTCGGAAGGCCGTGGTGAGCTCTGAAGAACGGCTTGCGCCGACGAGTGCATGGTGAGCGGCGATTCCCGCCCACCCGACGCGACGTCGGACGCAACGAACGACCCGCCGCTGTGAACGAGGCTAGGAAGCGGCGCTGGACCGTTGGAGCCGCACCGAACCGGGTCCGCGGCCCGGGACGGGCCGTGTCGAACTCGATGACGCCGACCGCTACGCCGTCTCGGAAGACACGGAAGATAGTCAGGGAATGCGCGGTCGCATTCGTCGATTCCGTGCCACCGCGGCGTCCCCTGGATCCCCCGCCTGCTGAAGGTGCTCAGGCAGCCGACTGACGGCCCCGCTCCACGACCTCACCGGTCGGCGGACAAGGTTCCCAACTCGGACCGCACGGGTCGTGCCGCCTCTACTCAGTTCGGTTTCCTCAGTCCCCTCCAGGGGCGTCCCCGCCCTTCTGGAATACCGTTGCTCGATCCGACCCTCACCACGGCACCGACGTACCGTCCCAGGACAGGAACTCTCCTGAGGGCCCGTCGTCGGCCAGCAGCGCCAGCCGCATCGCACCCTCCGCGGCCTCGGCCGGGTCGCCGCCGCCCGCCGCGGTGGCGTTGAGGTCGGTGCGGCGCAGACCGGGCGCCAGTGCGTTCACCTTGATGCCGTCGCCGGCCAGGGCATGGGCGTAGAACACGGTCAGTGCGTTCAGCGCGGACTTGGACGAGCGGTAGGCGGCGTAGGCGCCCTGGTGGGGGAACTGCGGCCCGGTGGCCCAGGTCAGCGAGCCCGTACCGGAGGAGATGTTCACGATCCGGGGGTGCGCGGAGCGGCGCAGTGCCGGCAGGAAGGCGTTGGTGACCGCGACGACCCCGAAGACGTTCGTCTCGTAGATGCGCCTGAAGGTGGCGACGTCCTCCAGGTCGGGTGTCCTGTCCTCGCCGGAGATGCCGGCGTTGTTGACCAGGATGTCCAGCGTGTCCACCTGCCTCGCGGCGTCGGCGATGCTCGCGGGGTCCGTCACGTCGAGGACGAGCGGGCGCGCGGCGCCGCCGATCTCCTCCACGGCGCGCTCACCGCGCGCGGCGTCGCGTGAGCCGACGTAAACGGTGAGACCCGCGCCCGCGAGCAGGCGCGCGATCTCCTTGCCGATGCCCTTGTTGGCGCCGGTGACCAGTGCGATCGAGTTGTCCATGCCACTGAGGGTGCCCGCGGGCGGGCCGGTCGATCCAGGCACAATCGATACCAGGGAGGTACAGAATGGCAAGAGGCGAACTGGCCCGGTTCCTGCGCGACCGGCGGGAGGGGCTGCGCCCGGACGGCGTCGGCCTGCCTGCTGGGCCCGGGCGCCGCACGCCGGGGCTGCGCCGCGAGGAGGTCGCCGACCTGGCCGGCATGTCGGTCGACTACTACGCACGGCTGGAGCAGGCCCGCGGGCCACGCCCGTCGCCGAGGATCCTGGAGTCCCTGGCGGGTGCGCTGCGGCTCGCGCCCGCCGAGCGGACACACCTGTTCCACCTGGCCGGAGTGGCCCCGCAGGCACCCACCGCGCCGCCGCGTACGGTCCGCCCATACGTGGCCGGCCTGCTGCACCGCCTTCCGCAGGCCGGCGTCGTCGTCACCGCGGCCACTTACGATGTGATCGCCTGGAACCCGCTCGCGGAGGCGTTGCTCGGCGACCTCCGTGACCAGCCCAACCTGGCCCGGCGGCGCTTCCTGCTCCGCGAGGAGGTGCTGACCACGGGGCACGAGGAGTTCGGCGAGTACGCGGTGGCGCGACTGCGGGCCGCCGCCGACCGCTACCCCCGCGACGGCGCTCTCGCCGCCCTGCTGGCCGAACTCAGGGCGGGCAGCGCCGAATTCAACCAGATCTGGGCCACCAATCCGGTATGCGCCCCTGGCCACCGTACGAAGACCATGACGCACCCCGAACTCGGCCCGCTCCACATCAACTGCGACGTCCTCGCCGTTCCTGACGACGACCAGCAGGTCGTCTTCATGACCGCCGACCAGGACACCCCGACCGCCCGTGCCCTGCACCACCTGGCTGCCGCGCTCCCGGCATAAGGCCACTTGGGTACGTTCTGCGCCCATGGGGCGATGGAGGCTGCCGGTGCCGCCGGAGACGCCGCCGCCGTCATCCCCAACGCCCGCCCCCAACCCCACCGAACGGCAGCAACCGGCCGTCTCGTCCACTTGCCAAGACGTCACGCCGGTGCAGGTGAGGGTGTGGCGCGCCCGGCAGGATTCGAACCCGCGACCGTCGGATTAGAAGTCCGAGGTTCTCAGGCGACCCCGCACCTCGGCCCACCTGCGCACACTCTTCGGCAGCTCGTCACCGCCCACAAGATCATTCCGCACATACTCCGGATCTTGCTCGTGGCCCTGCGAGGGAGTCCCGTCCCCGTGTGCGGCACACGGGTAGATTGGCATCATGACCGCTCAGCCCGAGGAACCGGCCGCTTCGCGGGATCCCGGAGAGGACCCGGCTGCGATCTTCGATGCGCTCCCGCCGTCGCATCGCGACCAGTTCCGGGCCGAGTATGACGAGGCGCTCGACGCCGCGCACGACCTGGCGCGCTTCAAGCAGGTACAGACGTTGCTACGCCGCTGGCGTCTGCGGGCCATCGCCTACGCCCGTCCCGGCTACGAAGAGGCTGTGCAGGACGCGCTACAGGGTAGGGAAGACACCTTCGTCCGCTACACCCCGCCGGGCTGGGAAGGCCAGGTGTGACGTACCGCTTCGACGGCTTCCATGGCCGTGCGCTGTACGAGTTGAACGGACTCCCCGAAGAGGTCCGCAACGGCCCGCTCCTCGAACGCCTCCTACAGCTCCTCGAAGCTCCATGGGACGCGGTACCGGAACGGGCGGATCAGACAGCAGTCCGGCACGCCTTCTTCGGTGCCGGCGGCGAAGGCATGCTCACACTCCTGGTCGACGACAAGGCAGAGACGCTGCGCATCCTCGACATCCTGTGGACGGGGTAGCGGCGTAGCCGCTGTTCTTCCCCAACCTCCCTCCCCCCGGCCCCGACGAGACCGGTACTTAGCGGCGGACGGGTTCCGGCCGCCGCCATCCTCGACGGCTCGGGGACGGGGGAGCCACGCACCTTTCCAGCCCAGCTTGTGATGCCCTGTCGGTGGGGCCTGGTGGGATGCGGAAGATGAGTGAATCCCCTCAACTGGTCACCCAGCTACTCAGGGCCGTGATCGCGTACACCTGGTTCTTCGAGACCTGCGACGAGACGGTGCTGGACGACGACACGGCGCTCAAGCACCAGGAGTACGTCGGCTACCTCCTCAACCAGCTCTCCGACGTGGACAAACAACGGGTTGCTGACGAGCTGGCGGACCTGGCGGCGAGTGAGACGGATCCGACCTATCGGAAGTTCGTGGAGACGTTCGCCTTTGCCATGGGCCTGGTGGAGCAGGAGGACGGCTGAGGCGGCGGCGCGACCCCGCGGTGAGCGGCTGGGGCGGGGCCGGCAGGCGTGGCACGATGCGCGGTCCGGCGCGGCCGTCCGGTGACCGGCGCCCACGCCGCACGCTCCGGGCGGCCTGGCGCGGGGCCGCGCAGCGGCCTGAGTGCCGCCGCCCTTTGATCGGGTGAAGTGGCGTCCGCCGAAGCAGAACGGGGCCGTTGACCGGCGCGTCGTAGTGAACTCGGCTCAAGCTCGGGAGCTTCTGACGGCGGTGTCCTATGTCGGCCGGTCGCGTGGGCCTCGGCTGCGAGCGATGTTCGCGTGCATGTATTTCGCTGGCCTTCGTCCGGCTGAGGCGGCGGGCCTTCGTCGGCAGGACTGCGAACTTCCGGCAACCGGCTGGGGCCTGATCACGCTCAAGAAGACCCGGCCCCAGACCAGCAAGCGCTACACCGACTCGGGGGAGACCTTCGATGATCGGGGCCTCAAGCATCGGGAGGACGACATCGTTCGGCCGGTCCCGATCCCTCCTGAGCTGGTGGCGATCCTTCGGGAACACCTCGACGCCTTCGGGACGGCCGAGGATGGGCGGCTGTTTGTCACAAGCGGCGGACAGTCGTTCTCGGGCTCCGCCTACGCGCAGGTGTGGAAGCGGGCTCGCGCTCTGGCGCTGACCCCCGATCAGGTCGAATCGCCGTTGGCGGCCCGGCCGTATGACCTGCGGCATGCGGCGGTGTCGCTGTGGCTGAACGCGGGTGTCCATGCGCCCGAAGCGGCCGAACGCGCTGGGCACGGGGTCGACGTGATGTTGCATGTTTACGCTAAGTGCATCGATGGGCAACGGGACGTCGCCAACCAGCGCATCGAGGACGCGTTGGCGTGATCGGCAACCACGGTGGAGAGGCTCCGGAGTGTTCCGGGGCCTCTCTTCGCGTCCGGGCTGACCTGCGGAAATGTGAACCAAGTCATTCCGCGTATATTCCGGGAACACTGCCGTGCGGCTGCGTTCGGTGGCATCTGGCTGCATCCGGCATGACAACGGCGAGAGACGTTCTCGCAGGTCAGCGCATGGATGACCTGGTGGTGACGGCGCGCCCGGCAGGATTCGAACCCGCGACCGTCGGATTAGAAGTCCGATGCTCTGTCCAGCTGAGCTACGGGCGCTCGGCGCCCGGCGGGACGCCGGGACACAGTGTAAGGGTGCACGTCGTCCGGCTCCACATCTATAACGGCCTTACCGCTGGGGCGGGGGTCCTATCTTGGGGTGCTGTGGCGGTGAACATTGAGGTGCCGCTCTCCGGTGGGGCCGTGTCGGAGGGTGTGGTGCGGGTCGGGGAGACGGTGCGGCGGCCGCTGAGGGCGCACAGTCCGGCGGTCCATGGGCTGCTGCGGCACCTGGAGGACGTGGGGTTCGAGGCGCCGCGGGTGCTCGGGGTCGATGAGCTGGGGCGGGAAGTGCTCAGCTGGGTGCCCGGGGAGGTGCCGCAGCGGCCGTTGGCGGCGTCCGTCGTCTCGGAGGACGCGCTGCGGGACGTGGGGCGGCTGCTGAGGCGGTACCACGACGCGGTCGCGTCGTACGAGGCGCCGGTGGGGGCGCCGTGGGACGCGGAGACGTCCAACGTGGACGGGGAGCCCGAGGTCATCGGGCACTGCGATGTGACGCCGGAGAACGTGGTCTTCCGGGGCGGGCGGCCGGTCGCTCTGATCGACTTCGATCTGGCGCGGCCCACCACGCGGGTGTTCGACGTGGTCACGGCGTTGCGGCACTGGGGGCCGATCGAGGATCCGGCCGATCGGGACGCCGTGCTCTACGGGGTGGACGTGGGGCGCAGGCTGCGGATCTTCTGCGATGCCTACGGGCTGGACCGGGAGCGGCGGCGGGAGGTGCTGCCGGCGGCGCGGGTGCGGTTCGAGCGGTCCTATCGGGCGATGCGGGGGAGGGCGGAACGCGGTGGGGGATGGGCGCGGATCTGGCAGGGAGGCGCCGGGCCCCGGATACGGCGGGCTCAGGACTGGCTGGAGCGGCACTGGGATGAGCTCGATGCGCGTCTCTGGTGAGGGGCTGGTTCTCGGGGTCGCGCTGGACGCTCTCTTCGGGGACCCGAAGCGGTGGCATCCCGTGGCAGGGTTCGGTCGGGTGGCGTCCGGGGTCGAGCGCTGGGTCTATGGGGACTCGCGCTGGCGGGGTGCGGTCTATGTCGGGGCCCTGGTGGGGGGCGCCGGGGTCGTGGGGGTTGCGCTTGAGCGGGCGAGCCGGCGGCCCGTAGTGCACTGTGTTGTTACCGCCGGTGTCACCTGGGCCGTGCTTGGCGGGACGTCGCTGGGGCGTGAAGGGCTCTACATGGCGCGGGTGCTGGAGCGGGGCGACGTGGAGGCGGCCAGGGAGCGGCTTTCCCATCTGTGCGCCCGGGATCCGCGGGGGTTGGATGCTCGCGATCTGAGCCGTGCGGTGGTGGAGTCGGTGGCCGAGAACACGTCGGACGCGTCCATCGCGCCTCTGGTGTGGGGAGCGGTGGCGGGCATCCCGGGGCTGCTCATGTACCGGGCCGTGAACACGCTCGACGCCATGGTCGGGTATCGGAGTCCGAAGTACGAGCGGTTCGGGTGGGCGGCGGCGCGGTTGGACGATGTAGCGAACTGGGTTCCGGCGAGGATCACCGGGGGACTGGTCGCCCTGTGCTCGGGGCGGGAGGCCTGGCGGGTTCTGCGCAGGGACGGGGCGAAGCATCCGAGTCCCAACGCGGGACGGTGCGAGGCCGCTTTCGCCGGGGCGCTCGGGGTGAGGCTGGGCGGCGCCAACGCCTATGGCGGACGGGTCGAGCGGCGGCCCGAGATGGGGGACGGGCGGGCGCCCGAGGTCAGGGACATCCGGAGGGCCGTCCGGCTTTCGGCGGCGGTGACGTTCGCGGCGGCGGCCGTGGTCTGGAGTGTGCGGTGAGCGGGCTTCTGGTGGCGGGGACCACCTCGGACGCGGGGAAGAGCGTCGTCACCGCGGGGCTATGCCGGTGGCTGGCGCGGCAGGGGGTGAAGGTCGCGCCGTTCAAGGCCCAGAACATGTCGCTGAACTCGATGGTGACGAGCGACGGGGCGGAGATCGGGCGGGCGCAGTACATGCAGGCGCAGGCCGCGGGGGTGGAGCCC
>NZ_JBEZJP010000069.1:0-25909 GCF_040653175.1 Actinomadura sp. NPDC048032 | reverse complement strand
GGCCCGCTTCGGCGTGCTCGGCCTGTGGCGCATGACGCTGACGCCGGCCGCCCCCGGTGGCAGGGTCGTATAGGGAACCGCCCGCGCGCGGCGGGAGTTGGACGTGCGGACACGACTCGACGGCGAGAGGGTGACGCGACCATGGCCCCGAATGCCCGGACGGCCGGCGCGAGGACCAGCGGGACGGACGGGCCGACGCTCGCCGTCGTCGGAGCCACGGGGGCCGTCGGGGCCGTGATGATCGACCTGCTGACCACCCGCCGCGACGTGTACGGGGAGATCCGGCTGGTCGCCTCGCCCCGGTCGGCGGGACGGGCGCTGCCGCTGCGGGGCGCCCAGGCCCCGGTGGTGGCGCTGGCGCCCGAGGTGTTCGACGGCGTCGACATCGCGGTGTTCGCGGTGCCCGACGCGGTGGCCGCGCGGTGGGTGCCCGTCGCGACGGACCGCGGCGCCGTGGCGGTCGACAACTCCGGGGCGTTCCGGATGGCGCCGGACGTGCCGCTCGTCGTCCCGGAGGTGAACCCGGAGCGGGTGCGCCGGCGTCCCCGCGGGATCGTCGCGAGCCCCGGCTGCACCACGCTCTCGATGATCACGGTGGTCGGCGCGCTGCACCAGCGGTACGGGCTGCGGGAGCTCGTCGTGTCGTCCTACCAGGCCGCGTCGGGGGCGGGGGTGGAGGGCGTCGACACCCTGTACGAGCAGATGGAGAAGGTCGGCGGCGACCGCGCGCTCGGCACCCGCGCGGGCGACCTGCGCCGCGCGGTGGGCGAGCTCGGGCCGTTCCCGGCGCCGCTCGCGATGAACGTCGTGCCGTGGACGGGCGAGGTGCGCGACGGCGGCTGGAGCTCGGAGGAGCTCGGGATCCGGGAGGAGGCGAGGAAGGTGCTCGGCCTGCGCGACCTGCGGGTGACGGCGACCTGCGTCCGCGTCCCGGTGGTGACGGCGCACTCGCTGTCGGTCCACGCGGTGTTCGAGAACCGGGTCGACCAGCGGGAGGCGCAGGCCGTCCTCGCCGGGTCGCCCGGCGTCGTCCTGTGCGACAACCCGGAGACGCAGGAGTTCCCGACGCCCGCGGACGTCGTCGGCACCGACCCCGCCTGGGTGGGGCGGGTGCGGCGCTCGCTGGACGATCCGAAGGCGCTCGACCTCTTCCTCTGCGGCGACAACCTCCGCAACGGCGCCGCGCTCAACACCGCCCAGATCGCCGAGCTGGTCGCCGCCGAGCTCACCCCCTGAGGGCCGCGAGGACGGCGGAGGTGTCCAGGTAGAAGGGGCGGAACTCGCTGACCAGGCCGTCCCGCACCGTGATCCACTGCAGGACGGACGTGTCGACCTCCCGCCCGGTCACGCGGGCCCGGAAGACGCAGTCGTTGCGGACGGTCACCGTCTCGCCGTCCACCGCGTAGTGCTGCTCGCGGAACGTCAGCTCCGACCACAGCTCGCTCATCACGGCCATGAACCGCTCCATGCCGTCGTGGCCGCGCCACGTCCCGCCGTAGGGGAGGCTGGGCGCCTGGTGCATGACGACGTCCGGGGTGAGATGGGCGGCCATCACGGAGAAGTCCCCCTTGCCGGGGCCGCCGGCGGCCAGGTAGTCCGCCTCGGCGGCGTAGAAGCGTTCGAGTGCTTTCAGGGCATCGGCCATGCTCGGTGAACACCGGGCCCGGGCGCCGGGTTGCGCCGCGCGGCGGGCGGCGCCATGAGCGGGAGGCCGTACTCGGGCTTAGGGTGGCATGCGTGACCGAGACGAAGGCCGTGAAGTCCGAGCAGACGCGCGCCCTGATCGTCGAAACGGCGCTGCGCCTGTTCCGGGAGCGGGGATACGAGCAGACGACCATGCGGGCGATCGCCAAGGAGGCGGGTGTCTCGGTCGGCAACGCCTACTACTACTTCGGGTCCAAGGAAGAGCTGATCCAGGCGTACTACGACGAGCTGCAGGACGAGCACGTCGCCGCCTGCAGGGCCGTCCTCGACACCGAGCGCGAGTTCGCGCCCCGGCTGCTGGGCGTCCTCAGGGCCCGGGTCGACACGATGGTCCCGTACCACGAGTTCGCCGGGAAGTTCTTCAAGTTCGCCGCCGAGCCGACCAGCCCGCTCAACCCGTTCAGCGCCGAGTCCGGGCCCGCCCGCGACTCGGCGGTGGCGATCTACCGCGAGGTCGTCGAGGGCTCCGACCTGAAGATCGACAAGGAGTTCCGGGCGGAGCTGCCCGAGCTGCTGTGGATCTACTCGATGGGCATCGTGCTGTACTGGGTGCACGACAGCTCCCCCGGCTGCCGCAAGACCTACCTCCTCGTCGAGCGGACGGTCCCGCTGGTCAACCGCATGGTCGCGATGTCGCGCATCCCCGGCTTCAAGTCGGTCACCCGCGAGCTGGTGGGCATCATCCGCGAGGTCCGCGCCTGATCGTGATGTCCCAGTGGTCCTTCTCGCGGGCGAAGACGACGCCCTCGGGGGACCGGTGGAGCCGCGCGCCGTCCCCGCGCACGCCGGTGAACGGGTAGCGCCGCACCGCCTCGTCGACGCAGGCTCCGGTCGCGATGTCGATCTTGTAGCCGTTGGCGTGGCTGTAGGCGCCGCCCGCGTGCCCGTGCTCGGTGCCGCCGGTGACGACGATCTCGCAGCCGCTCGACTCCGCGAACTCGATCAGGCTCCTGATCGTCCCCCACCGGATGCCCTCGAAGGAGGTGCAGGTCCGCACCGTCCGGTCGGAGCAGCCGCCGGTGGAGCGCCAGCCGATGCCGCTCGCCCGCAGCGCGTACTCGGCGAACTGCTGGTCCAGGCGCTGCGAGCTCGGCAGGTCCGGCGGATCGTCGCGCGGCGGGACGGTCCGTCTCCGCGCGGCCGGCGACCCGGCTCCGGGACGGGGCGGGGGCACCGGGGCGAGCAGGCGCCCGGCCGGGACCGGCGGCCCGGCGTCGGACGCGGGCGGCGGACCCGGTGGAGGGCGGGTCGCGGCGGACGCGCGGGGAGGGGCGAGCGCGAGCATCGTGGCGGCGATGGCGAGCGCGGTCGCCGCGGCCGCCCGGCGGAAGGCCGGATGACCGGCGACGCCGGGCGCCCGGCCGCACCTCGACGGCATGGCGCAGTGGACGCTGCACGGCCGTGCCATGGGCGATCCCCCCGATCGGTGACGTCCGGGGGGCGAGAGCCGGTCCTCGCTGGACCGGTGGTGCGGTCGGCCGATCGGAGGGATGCCCGAAGGGTCGATCTTGTAAACCCGGGCCGGGCGGGGCGGCCCGCCCGGCCCGGGGAAAGATCACGACATGCCGAGATGTTTCCGGGCGAAGTCGATCTCGGCGGCCATCTGGGTGATGCGCTCCTCGACGACGAGGGAGCCGTGGCCCGCGTCGTACCGGTACACCTCGTGCGGGCGCCCCAGCTCCGTGAGCCGCGCCAGGTAGTTGTCGATCTGCCGGATGGGGCAGCGCGGGTCGTTCTCCCCCGCCAGGACCAGCACCGGCGCCTTGACCCGCTCGACGTAGGTGATGGGGGACGACTCGCGGTACCGCTCCGGCACCTCCTCCGGCGAACCGCCGAACAGGGACCGGTCGAACGCCTGCAGGCCCTCCATCTCGTCCTCGAACGCGGCGACGTAGTCGGCCACCGGAACGGCCGCGACCGCGACGCTCCAGTCGTCCGGCTGCGTGCCGATCCCGAGCAGGGTGAGGAACCCTCCCCACGACCCGCCGGTCAGCACCAGCCGCGCCGGGTCGGCGAGGCCCGACTCGACCGCCCAGTCGCGGACGGCCTTGATGTCCTCCAGCTCGGTGATGCCGACGCGCCCCTCGATGGCGTCGCGCCATTCGGAGCCGTAGCCGGTCGAGCCCCGGTAGTTGACGCGGACGACCGCGAAACCGTGGTCGACCCACGCGGCGACGGCCGGGGCGAAGGAGTCGTCGTCCTGCGCGGTCGGCCCCCCGTGGACGTCGAAGACGGTCGGGTGGGGGCGTTCGCCCTCCGGCTTGCTGACCAGCGCGTGGATGCGGCCGCCTGGGCCGTCCACCCACACGTCCTCGACCGGGACGGACGGCGGCGCCGCGGGCCCGGGCGGGGCGAGCACGACCGCGCCGGACGTCGAGCGGATCACCGGCGGCTCGGCGGCAGACGACCAGAAGAACTCGACCGTCCCGTCCGGCCGGACGTCGGCCCCGCCGAGCACCCCGCGCGGCGTGTCGATCCTGGTCAGGTCCCCGCCGGTCAGGTCGTAGCGGTACAGCTCGTCGCGCGCCTCGTGCGAGTGGGAGACCAGCAGCGCGGCCCCGTCGGGGTACCAGGTCGCGCCGATCTCGCCGGGCAGGTCGAGGACGATCTCCTGCTCGGTGCCCGCGACCGGGTCCCAGATGAGCATCTCCTCCCGCCCGCGCCGCTCGTGGTGGACCAGGAGCCGCGGGTCGCCGTCGACCGGGGCGAACCCGGCGCCGTAGACGCCCTTGCCCGGCCCGTCCCACAGGTCGGCGACCGGGGAGCCGTCCTGCCGCACGACCCGCAGCGCCATGTGGCGGCTGTCGCCGTGCTCGCTGTGCCCGATCGCGATCAGGGACTCGTCCCGCGAGACGTCGGCGACGTGGGCGTCCTCCGCGTGGTGGTAGATCACCTCCGGCGCGGCGCCCGCCCGGCACAGGTGGACGCTGTTGCCCTCCCCCGTCGTCCGCCCGATCACGGCGAGGCCGCTGCGGCCCAGCGCCAGCCCCGACGGGTACGACGGCTCCAGCTCGGGAACGGCCGGAACGCTCTCGGTCTCCCCGAACGGGACGCGCTTCCACACGCCGAACTCGTCGCCGTCCGTGTCGGCGAACCACCACACCCACTCGCCGGACGGGTCGACGGTCCCGGCCCAGGTCCCGTTGGGGCGGTCGGTCACCTGGCGCTGCTCGCCCGTCTCGCGGTCCCAGGTGTAGATCTCCCAAGTCCCGCTCACGTTGGAGCGGTAGATGCTGCGGCTCGGGGCGTCTCGCGCCCATCGGGGCAGGCTGATCCGCGCGGCCCGGAAACGCGCCTTCCAGCGCTCGTCGTCGACCATCCCCCCAGTATCGCCGACCCTTCCGCACTGTCCTTCGTGACGGGTCAGGGGGCGGGGGCGCCGGCGACGAAGGTGAGTTCCTGGGGGGAGGGCACCAGTTCCACCGTGGTGCCGGGCCGGAGCTCCTCGCCGAGGACGGCGGTGATCGCGTCGGTGAGGGCGGCGGCCAGGTTCGCGCTGATCTCGGCGGCGTCGGGACGGTCGAAGGCGGCGGCGCGCACGCCCATGACCAGCGAGACGTTCGTGTCCACGGCCTTCCCGCCCTGCGCGAAGCGGCCGGCGGGGACGCCGGACAGGCGGATGCCCACCAGCCCGCGGGCCCATTCGCCGTAGACGCCGACGATGGCCTCGGTCAGCGCGGTGACGAGCTCGGATTCGCGGCCCGCCAGCTTGTCCTCTGGCAGATGGGCGGTCAGGTGCGGCACAGTGGTCCCCGTTCTCTTTGGCCTCAAAGGCTTTGACCTCAAAGGTAACTGGGGAGGGTGGCGATGTCCACCGGATCGGGCGGTCCGGCCGTCGACGAGGCCGTCCGCACCCTGCTGCTGCTCATGCCGCGCCTCGTCGGCCGCGCCAAGCGGCTGCCCATTCCGCCGGCGCTCCAGGGCCTCGACCTGGCGCCGCGCCATCTCGCGCTGCTGGCCCACCTGGAGTACGACGGCCCGGCCAGCGTCAACGAGCTGGCCGCCCGGCTGGAGGTCGCCCCGACGACCGTCAGCCTCATGGTGAGCGAGCTGTCGCGGCCGGGCGTCCTGGAGCGCACCGCCGACCCCGCCGACCGCCGCCGCCGCATCGTCGCCATCGCCCCCGCCTTCGCCGCGCCGATCGGCGAGTGGCTCTCCGGCAGCGCCTCCGCCTGGGAGCGCGTCATGCGCGACCTCGCCCCCACCGAGCGCGCCACGGTCATCAGCGCTCTGCGCGCCTATGAGGCCGCCCTGGAACAGGGTCCCGCCGCACGTCAGGACGCCGATCCGGGATAGCGGTCGTCTTCGCCTGGCCCGGCGCTGGTCAGAGGGTTTGCCGCTTACGGCCGTGCGGCGTCGGCTGATTCGTGCCGGCCAGCGTGCGGTGGACGGTGCGGGCCACCCGTTCGATGGTGGCGATCCCGTAGGCCATGGACGGGGTGTCCTGGGTGAGGACGACGATCATGTAGTCCTCGCCGTGCCCGTCGAAACTCCCGATGCTGTGGACGCGCCAGCGCCGCTCCGGGCGGGGCAGCCAGCCGTTCTTCACATGCCAGGCGACCTCGGGAGGACGCCCAGCGGGGGTTCCCCACCGCTGCGCCGGGACGACCTCGTGCATCAGCCTCAGCGCGTAGGCGCGGGCCCCGGCGGGCAGGAGCGCGTTCGGCGCGGTGAGGCGCCTCAGCAGTTCGATCTCGTCGTGCGCGGTGATCTGGGTGAGTCCCCAGTGGCCGTCCGGCTCCAGTTCGGTCCGCGTCATCCCGGCCCGGTCGATGAAGTCCGCGATGCGGGCACGTCCCAGCGAGCGCCACAGCTCGGACGTCGCGCGGTTGTCCGAGCGGGTGATCATCCTGCGGGCGCGGAGCCTCTCGGCCGCCGTCAGCGGGCGGTCCTCGTCGACCGCCCGGCGCAGCAGCGCGCCCAGGACCGTGACCTTGACGACGCTCGCCGAGTCGTAGCGGCGCCCGGCCGCGACCGCGCAGCGGATGCCGCGCCGGCGGTCGTACACGGCGACGGACTCGGTCCCGGCGCGGCCGCGCAGCGCCTGCCCGATCCGCGCGCCGAGCCGCTCGGCGGCCTTCGGGTGCCGGAGCGATGTGCAGGGGCCGTCCGGGGCCGCGGCCCGGGCGGGCGCGGCGGTCGGCAGCAGCGCGGCCGCGAGCGCGAGCGCGGCGATGGATCGTGCCATCCGGCCACGCTATTGATCATGAAAGCCGGGACGGGCCGTCCGGGGGCCGTGCTTCGGTAAAGGACGGCTCAGGGACTGGCCAGGCGGCCGAGCAGCTCGTCGATCGCGGCGCGGACCTGCCGGTCCATGGCCCGGGCGAAGCCGGCCTCGACCGTGACCTGGGCGCCGGGGCGCAGCCGGGCGATGGTCTCGGTGAGGGCCCCGAGGTGCCGGTCGTCGACGGCCTCGTCCAGCCGCCCGACGACGTGCGTCGTGATCAGCCGGACGAACATCGCGGCGAGGTCGTCCATGCTGCGCTGGAGCTCCTGCCCGGTCGCGAGCACGGCGTCCAGCGGCACCCCCGCCCTCACCAGCGTCACCGTGGCGTCGAGCTGGCGGCGGCTCCAGTGGGTGACGCGGTCGCCGTCCACCTCGATGTGCCCGAGCGCGACGGCCCGCTCGACCGCCTCCGGGCCGACCTCGCCGGGGAACAGCGCGGCCAGCTCGTCCAGCGTCATCGTCACCGGGACCTCGTTCGACCACGGAGTCGTGACCGCCTTCTCGACGCCGAGCACGGTGCCGATGTCGCGGCCCTGCTCCCAGGCGGCCAGCAGCTCGCGGATGCCCTCCAGGGTGTGCCCGCGGTCCAGCAGGTTTCCGATCATGCGGAGGCGGGCCAGGTGGTCCTCGGAGTACAGGCCGATGCGCCCCTCGCGGCGGGGCGGCGGCAGCAGCTTGCGCTCCTGGTAGTACCGCAGGGTCCGCACCGGGACCCCGGCGGCCGTGGCGAGTTCGCCGATGCGGTACTCGCGGGCCCCGGCGCCGGGACGGCCGCCCTGTTCCTCCGTCGGCTCTTCGCTCACGGCGGCCAGCATAGTTCGCGGCCGGTCCCGGCCACGTCCCGCATCGTGCGGCGACGGAACGCCGGCGGGGCCGCGCACGTCAGATCCCCGTCGTTGACGACGCCCCCTGCCGGAAAGAAAGGCGAAAGATGCTGAAGACCCGTTCCGCGGCCCTCGCGCTCGTCGGTCTGGTCGCCGATGCTCGTCCCAGCCCTCGACGACATCGCCGACGACCGCGGTCCGGTAGGTCTCCCTGCCCGAGGTCTGGTCGCACGGAATCGTCGCCTTGGCCTGGAGATACGACCCCCACTTCCTGACGGTGAGGGAGTTCTGACTCGTGTTGCAGGCCCAGCGGTCGCCCGGAATGCGCTGGCAGAGCGACACTTCGAAGGCGATGTATCCGGGCTTGTCGCAGATGATGCTGCCGTAGCCGACGACCTGGGCGGACGTGCCCTTCCCCCTGATGGACGGGCGCCAGGCACGCAGAACGCAATTCTTCTTCGCTTCTTGGAGCTGGGAGGACGGTGCGTTCTTCACCTGCACCTTGGAACCGGCCCGGGCCTCGGTGTCCGAGGCGCGGCTCGCCGTTTCCCCGTGTCCCTGGAGACCCGAGAAGAACATCAGGGCAGCCGTCATGACGCTGCACACTGCACCGCTTGCGGCGATGTCGACAATTCGGCGCCTCATCGAGTCCCGTCCCTCCGCGCGTTCTTCTAGGTGAGAACACGCTAGGAAGAATCGGGTCCCGCACTTCAGGGCCCTAGGGCCCCGTCCGGCTCAGGCCGGGCCCCAATACGTGGAGAGGTCTCACCGGGCCCGCGGGAACATGTGGCGGGCCGGGCCGGTCATCCGGGAGGCGCCGGACGGCGGCGGCTACGTGGCGCGCCGCGCCGTCGTCGTGCGGCGCTGCCGGCGCCGGGGGGCCTCGTCCTCGGCGCGGGACGCCTCGGCGGCGAGCAGGTCGGCGAGCGAGCGGGGGAGGATGTCCTCGCGGCGGTCGGCGAACGGTGAACGCATGATCCCTCCCGGATCAGGCGGCGGTGGTCAGGTCGGGGTAGGCCGCGTACACGCTGGTGAGGGCCCAGCGCATCCGGGCCAGGAAGGCGTCCGGATGGTCGCCGGCCTCCTGGGCGACGGCGGCGGTCCAGCGGGAGACGTCCCCGCCGCAGGCCCCGAAGCGGTCGTTGATCGTGGTGCGGACCTGCTCGGCGGAGGGGCGGTCGGACTCCTGCAGCGGGGAGGTGAACAGGATCTCGGCGAGGTCGGACGCGTTCATCGAGGTGAGGCTCGGCATGGTCGACATCGGAGTGCCTTCTTCCTGCGGGAGACTTCCTTGTCACCCTTCTGCTGATAACGACTCTGCCTTCCCCGCGGATTCATCGCCATAGGGGAAAACCCCGATCCGGGGTGGAGTTCTCCCCCGGCTCACCCCTGAGCAGGCCTTAGGAACGGGACGAAAAGGCCTCCGCGAGGGCCTTGCGGAAGGCGCGTACGGCCGGATGGGAGCCGCTTCCCCGGCGGGACGCCGTGAACAGGCGGCGGGTACGGTGCTCCTCCGGCAGCTCGACGACGGGCACGGCGGGCGGGCCGTCCTGCCAGGCCAGGCCCGGGAGCAGCGCGGCGGCGTGGCCGCGCTCGACCAGCCGCAGATGCAGCAGCAGGTCGGTCGACTCGAAACGCACGTCCGGCTCGAAGCCCGCCTCCCGGCACAGCCGCGTCGCCCACCGCCGGGACGCCGTGCCCTCCGGCTCCATCGCCCAGGGACTCTCCGCCAGGTCGCGCAGGCCCCCGCCCGGCGACCGCGAGGGGAGCGCGAGGCGGATCTCGTCCGTCCCGAGCTCCTCGTGGTCGACGCCCGCCGGGCGGGGGCTCGGGTCACCCGGGTACTCCTCGGTGATCACCAGGTCGAAGTCGCGCGCGAGCAGGGCGGGCAGGGCGCTCTCCGGCTCCCGCTGCGTGATCTCGATCCGGAGCCGCGGGTGGGCGTCGCGCAGCGCGCTGAGCGCGTCGGGGACGAGCGCGAGCGCGGCCGTCTGGAACGCGGCGACCCGCAGCACCCCCGTGATCCCGTGCAGGGACGCGGCGAGGTCGGCCTCCGCGCGTTCGAGGCGCTCCAGCACGGCCTCGGTGTGCGCGACGAGGATCTCGGCCTGCGCGGTCAGCCGGACGCGGCGACCCACCGGCTCCAGCAGCGGCACCCCGGCCTCCCTCTCCAGGACGGACAGCTGCTGCGAGATCGAGGACGGGCTGTAGGAGAGTGCCTCGGCGACGGCGGCGAGCGTCCCCCGGTGCTTCAGCTCGCGCAGAAGCCGGAGTCGGTGCAGGTCCAGCATGGCCGCTCCATTCATCGGCTCGGATGACGATTATCGCTCGGAAACGTTCGCTGGACCGATCGGAGCCCGGCGCGGGACGGTGTTCGCCATGGTCACGGCCCCCGCCTCGCTAGCCCGTTCGTCCTGGTTCGCCCGTCCGGCCGCGCGCGACTGGACGTGCCCGCCCGCGCCGCGCGACGTCGCCGCCTTCCACCGGACGCTCCCCGGTCACGCCGCGACGCCGCTCGTCGAGCTGCCGTCTCTGGCGGCCGAACTCGGCGCCCGGCGGGTGTTCGTCAAGGACGAGTCGGCGCGCCTCGGCCTGCCCGCCTTCAAGATCCTCGGCGCCTCGTGGGGCGTCCACCGGGCGCTCTGCGACCGGCTGGGCCTCGCGCCCGGCGGGACGTCCCTCGCCGATCTGCGGTCGGCGCGGCCGGACGTCCGGCTCGTGACGGCGACGGACGGCAACCACGGCCGCGCGGTCGCGGCGATGGCCCGGCTGCTGGGGCTGGCAGCGGAGGTCTGCGTCCCGCACGGCGTCCACCCCGAGGCGGTGGCGGCGATCAAGGCGGAGGGCGCGGCCGTGACCGAGATACCGGCGCCCTACGACGAGGCGGTGCGGATCGCCGCCGACGCCGCGGCCGCCGACCCGTCGGCGCTGCTCGTCCAGGACACCGCATGGCCGGGCTACGAACGCGTGCCGCAATGGATAGTCGAGGGCTACTCCACCCTCTTCAGCGAGATAGACGAACAACTCGCCGAGGTGGGGGCCGCCCCAGCGGGCCTTGTGGCCATTCCAGTGGGGGTGGGGTCGCTGGCCCAGGCGGCTGTGACTCACTACCGCTCTGGACGGTCCGCTCCCACGCTGCTCTCCGTCGAACCCGATGCGGCGCCCTGCGCCTTGGCGAGCCTCCACCAGGACAGGCCGCTGACCGTCAGGACACGGCCGACCACCATGGCGGGGTTGAACTGCGCAACTCCGTCGACTCTCGCTTGGCCCGTCCTACGAGCCGGCCTGGACGCCGCCGTAGCGGTCACCGACGCGTCCACGGCCCGCGCTGCGTGTGACCTGGCCCGCCTCGGGGTCGCGGCCGGGCCGTGCGGCGCCGCCTCCCTCGCCGGGGCCCGTGCCGCGCTGGCGCCGGACCGCCGCCCGCTCCTCGCGGCCGGGCACGGGGAAACGGTCGTCCTCCTGGCCACGGAGGGGCGGGCCGCCAACCCCGCTTAACGACATTTCGGAAAAGGGGGCAGCGGATCTGACCTACGCGCCGGTAACATAATCTCACCGCATCCGCCTGGATCGGTGTGCTCTCGGCCCACGCTCCCGGTCGCCCCGGGGACGAGCAACGAGAGGGGACGCGCCATGCAGCCCACTCTGGACCAGTTCCTCGCCGACCGCCTCGACGAGATCACCGCCGAGGTCGCCGGAGAGATCGCCGAGCGCGTCCCCGCCTACACGCACCTGCGGGCGCGCGAGATCCTCGCCCTCGTCCGGGACGCCCTCGCCGCCTACACCGGCGCCCGCGAGACGGCCGCCGTGCTCGACGCGTTCCGCGCCCTCGGCGCCAGCCAGGCCCGCGCGGGGCACGACGTCCGGCACTTCGAGTCCGCGCTGCGCACCGGCGCCCGCGTCCTGATCCGCCGGACGGCCGGCGCCGCCGCCGGCCTCTACCCGCCCACGGCCGAGTACGTCACGGTCATGGAGCAGGCGTTCAGCGCGGAGGGCCGCATCGTCCAGGCCGCCGTCGAGGGCCACCGCCGGGCCGGGCGGCACGCCGGGACGCGCCGCCTCCGCACCCTCGTCTCCGAGAACTAGCGCCGCCGGACGGCCCTCTCGTTCGGCACGCAGTGCGTCATCCTCAGGCCGTCGACGTCCCGCGGACCGTTCTGGCCGAGGTTCTTCAGCCGCTGCTGGTCCTCGTCGGTGAGGTCCTGCCCGGGCAGCGGGCCGAGGTTCCCGACGTCGTCGGCGGAGATGCCGAGCCCCTGGCCGACGCGCAGCCCGAGATCGTCCTCGGCGAGCAGGAAGTGCCACACCATGCGCTCCTGGACGGGACGCGCGCACTCCGAGATCAGCTCGACGAGGTTGCGCACCAGGTCGTCGCGCTCCCACTCCTCCATGAGCAGGTAGCGCTGGCCCGCCTGCCTGTAGTCGTTCGCCCGGGCGATGCGCTTGCGGGTGAGGCGCCCCGTGATCTCCGGGCCCTGCTCGTCGTGCGTCGGGTACTCGCCCTCGCGCAGGCCCCCGGTGATGGACGGCTCGTAGTTCACGTGGGGGTTCGCCCCTCCGGCGTCCACGTGGTACGCCATCTGCCCGTCGCGCTGGTTCGTCCGCACATGGGTGCCCTTGGCCCGGTTGACGGGCAGCTGGAGGTAGTTCGGGCCGACCCGGTGGCGCTGGGTGTCGCTGTAGGAGAACGTCCGCCCGACGAGCATCTTGTCGTCGGAGAAGTCGAGCCCGTCGACCAGGACGCCGGTGCCGAACGAGATCTGCTCGTTCTCGGCGAAGTTGTCCTCGACGTTCCGGTCGAGGACGATCCGCCCGACCGGCTTCGGCGGGAAGTCGTTCTCCGGCCACACCTTCGTGTCGTCGAGGGGATCGAAGTCCAGCTCCGGGTGCTCATGGTCGTCCATCATCTGGACGACCAGCTCCCACTCCGGGAACTCCCCGCGGTCGATGGCCTCGTGGAGGTCCTTCGTCGCGTGCCCGAGGTCGTCGGCCTGCACGGCGGCGGCGTCCTCCGCCGTCATGCTGCGCACGCCCTGCTTCGGCATCCAGTGGTACTTCACGAGCTTGGTCTCGCCTGTCTGGTTCACCCACTTGTAGGTGTTCACGCCGAATCCCTGCATGTGCCGGTAGTCGGCCGGGATCCCGCGCGGGCTGAACAGGTTGACGAGCATGTGCATCGACTCAGGCGTCTGCGACATGAAGTCGAAGATGCGCGCCGGCTCCTGCCGGAACGTCACCGGATCGGGCTTGAGGGCGTGGATGACGTCGGGGAACTTGATGGCGTCCCGGATGAAGAAGACCGCCAGGTTGTTGCCGACGAGGTCCCAGTTGCCGTCCTCGGTGTAGAACTTGATGGCGAACCCGCGCGGGTCCCGCGCCGTCTCCGCCGAGTCGCGCCCGCCGATGACCGTGGAGAACCGCAGCGCGATGGGAGTGCGCTTGCCCTCCCCGTGGAACAGCCTGGCGCGGGTGTAGTTCGCGATCGGCTCGTCGCCCCATTTCCCGTACGCCTCGAAGAACCCGTACGCCGTCACGCCGCGCGCGTGCACGACCCGCTCCGGGATGCGCTCCCGATCGAAATGGCTGATCTTCTCCAGAAACTGGTAGTTCTCCAAGGTGGCCGGGCCCCGAGAGCCCACCGTGCGCTGGTTCTGGTTGTCGTACACCGGGTGGCCCTGCCGGTTGGTCAGCACCGGACGGTCGTCCCCTGGCTGTGGCCCCATGCTCGCAACGTCCGTCACGACGCCTGTCTCCTCTCACCCGCTCTCGCTGGCGCCCTACCCGGCGCGGGACAGAGGAAGGTCTGCACCAGGTAAACCCTCCTCGGGCGTGGGCGTGCGCACAGCCGGCCTGCGGACCGCCGGAAGCCCGGCGCCGCGCGGCCGGTCATTCGGTGAGGGCGGCGGCGAGGTCGTCCACGTGCCTGGAGACCGGGCCCAGGGTGAGCAGCCCGCTCTGCGCGCCCGCCAGTTCGCCCGCGGCCGGGACGAGTTCGTCGTGCGCGCGCCGCATCGCCGCCCGGTCGCCCACCGCGATGGCGGCCTGCCCGGTGAGGCACCACAGGGCTTCGAACAGCAGGTCGCGTGGCGGTTCGGGGACGTCCCGCAGCGCCGCGGCGGCCTCGCCGGGACGTCCGCGCGCCAGCAGCACCAGCGGCCGGGCCCACGGCAGGTACGGCCCCCAGTCGGCGGGCCCGGTCTGGGCGGGCAGCCGGTGCTGGACGCGCAGGCAGAGGAGGGCGAGCGGCAGCAACCCCTCCTCCAGACCGGGCATCCCGCAGCCCTCCATGCGCGCGGCCGCGGCCCGGTAGGCGCTCTCGGCCTCCTCGAACGACGCCTCGCCGGACGCGGCGAGCCGCAGAGCCCGGTACCAGGTCGTGAACACGCCGACCAGCGGGCGCTCGTGCCGCTCGGCGAGGCGGTCGGCGGCGTCCGCGTGCCGGTCGGCCCCGCCGAAGTCGCCGAGCGCGGCGCGGGCCTGGACCCGGACGAGATGACCGAGCACCTCGTAGCTCGACAGGTCGTTGCGCGCCGACACGTCCACCAGCTCCGCGCCGATCCCGTCCCGCCGCGGCGCCAGCCCCGCCCGGTCGAACGCCTGCATGAACGCGCCGTTCAGCGCGAACGCGAGGAGCGCTGGATCGTCCAACTCGCGGGCAACCCGCACGGCCGCCCGCGCCGCCTCGCGCCCCCGGTCGTCGCGGGCGCCGCGCGACTCCAGCGCGATCGTGGCCAGCAGCCGGGCCCGCGCGGCCTCGTGCCCGTCCTCCGGCAGCCCGGCGAGGGCGCGCTCCGCCGCCGCCACCACTCCGGCCGCCTGGCGCGGATCGTCCGACCGGGTCCAGATCGCCGGGACGTCGAACGCGCCGATCACCCGGGCGGTCAGCTCCGCGTCGCCCAGATCCTCGGCCGCCGTGACGACCGCCAGGCGCTGCTCCCGGGCCGCCTCCAGGCCCCCGGCGCCGGTCACCGCGAGGCTCCGCAGCAGGCCGACCGTCGACTCCAGCCGGGCACGCGCACCGGACGCGACCGTCCGGTCGTATGCCTCGGCCGCCTGGGCCCACACGCGCGACGCCGCGTCCCGGGCGGGTTCCAGGTGGTCGGCCTGGCGGAGGATGTCCTCCTCCAGGCGGCGCAAGGCCGGACCGGGGTCCAACCCCAGTTCCTCGACCAGAAGGCCGCGGGCCCTGTGCAGGACGGCCAGTGCGTCGCCCTGACGGCCGGTCCGGTAGAGGGCGAGCGCCAGTAGACGCCAGGCGTCCTCGCGCCAGGGATGGTCGGCGACATGCGCGTCCAGATCCGGTATCGCCTCGGCGGCCAGGCCCTGCGCCAGCCGCGCCTCGGCCTTCCGCTCGACGGCGCGCAGCCGCAGTTCGGCCAGACGGGAGTGCTCCGCCCGCGCCCACGGCTCCTCGGCGAACTCGGCGTAGGCGGGGCCGCGCCACCAGCCCAGCGCCTCGTCCAGCGCGACGGCCAGTTCGGCGGGGGGACGGTCCGAGGCCACGACCCGCTCGAAACGCCAGGCGTCCACGGCCTCGGGCCCGGCGCGCAGCGCGTAGCCCGGGCCCTCGGTGACCAGCAGCCGGGGCGGCGTCCTCGGCGGGCGATCCGGTTCGAGGACGCGCCGCAGCGCCGCCACGAAGGTGCGGACGGCGCCGACCGCGTCCGCCGGCGGATCGACCCACAGATCGTCCACGATCCGGGACACCGGCACCACGCGCCCCCGCGCGACGATCAGGCGGGCCAGGACGGCGCGGTGCCGAGGCCCCTTCAGGGCGATCGCGTCCCCGTGCCCGTCCCAGGCCGTCACCGGCCCCAGCACCCCGAACAGGACCTCCACGCCCTCACGGTATAGCGCGCTCATCGGATGCTCATCCGCGCCCGGCAGCCTGGGACTCATGCCAACGATCAGCGATTTCGACTACCAGCGCGTCCCCGTCGCCGAGGGCGTGTCCCTCAACGCGGCGGTCGGCGGATCGGGTCCCCCGATCGTCCTGCTGCACGGCTTCCCGCAGACCCACCTGATGTGGCGGCACGTCGCCCGCGACCTCGCCGCCGACCACACGGTCATCGTCCCCGACCTGCGCGGGTACGGCGAGAGCGACAAACCGTCCGACGGCTACTCCAAGCGGACCATGGCCGCCGACACCGTCGCGCTCGCCCGCGTCCTCGGCCACGACCGCTTCGCCCTCGCCGGCCACGACCGCGGCGCGCACGTCGCGTTCCGCGCCGGCCTCGACCACCCCGGCACGATCACCCATCTCGCCTGCCTGGACATCCTGCCGACCCTGGACATGTGGGACGTCATGCGCGGCGCGTCGGCCGCCGTCGGCTTCCACCTGTACCTGATGGCGCAGCCGCCCGGCCTCCCCGAGCAGCTGATCTCCGGCGCCCCGGACGCCTTCTTCGGCCACTTCCTCGACGCGTGGACGAACGACCCGTCCGCGATCCCGCCCGACGTCCGCGCCGCCTACCTGGACGCCTGCCGCGCCGCCGTCCCCTCGATCGTCGCGGACTACCGCGCGTCCGCCGGGATCGACGTCGACCACGACACGGCCGACCGGGAAGCGGGCAACCGCCTGCGGATGCCCGTCACCGTCCTCCAGCAGGACTGGGGCGCCGCCCTCGGCTACGACGCCGTCGCGCTGTGGGGCGCATGGGCGGCCGACCTCCGCCATGAGACCGTCACGTGCGGCCACTTCATGGCAGAGGAGGCGCCCGCGGAGGTGGCGAAGTCCCTCAGGACGCTCCTGGAGCGATGAGCGAGACGCAGGGGCGGCCCCGCGGCCACCAGAAGGGCGGGCCGCCGCTACCAGAAGGGCGGGCCGCCCTGCGTCGCCGCCCACACCCACACGTAGATGATGAAGCCGGTGGCGACCAGCCCAAGCAGCATTTCCCAGTTGGGCGGCGACGCGCTCCGTCCGCGCCTGCGGTTCATGGCGATCGTCCGTTCGTCCGGTGTGCCTCGTCGTGACTGACCTAGCCGGAGACGTCCCGAACAATCCCAGTAACGGGCAAACTCAGCGGAGGTAGTCCTCGAAGCCCTCGGCCAGGGACTCGGCCATGAGCTGCCTGAACGCGGCACTCGACATCCTGGCCGCATCCCCCGGGTTCTTCATGTTCCCGCACTCGATGAACACGGCCGGCACGGTGGACATGTTCAGCCCGCCGAGATCGTCCCGCCGGTCGAGCCCGTCCTTCCCGAGGTAGTCGGCGTAGGGCATGCTCGTCCCCGACCGGTAGGCGTCGCGGATCGCCGTCCCCAGGCGGGCGGACGGGGCGACGATCCCCCTGTTCCCGCCCACGGGCATCGGCAGGATGACGTGGAAGCCGTGCCTGGCCGCCGCCGCACCGTCGCCGTGGATCGACAGCGTCGCGTCGGCGCGCGCCCGGTTCCCGATCGCCGCCCGCTCCGTGACGCAGGGCCCCACCCCCGCGTCGCTGCCGCGCGTCAGCGTCACCCTGGCGCCCCTGGCCCGCAGCGCCTTCGCCAGCCGGTTCGAGACGTCCCAGGTGAAGGCGTGCTCGGCGTAACCGTCCGCGGTGGCGGTCCCGGTCGTGTTGCAGGCCTTGCGGCCGTTCCCGACCCACACCGGCCGGCTGATCGCTTCCGGATGGGCCGCGTTCCCGCCGTTGTGCCCGGGATCGAGCACGATCACCTTTCCGCTGAGGGGTTCCGGCGCTGTGGACCCGCCGCCCTTCGGAGCCGGCGGCGGCCCGCTGCCCGTGGCGGGCCGAGCATGGCAGGCGAGTAGTCCCAGGCAGACCAGGCAAGCCGCCACAGGCTTCCCAACGAGCTTCTCCATAGGCCGGCTCCCCCCTCGCCCTCACCGGGTTTCTGCGCCGGGCCTCGCGGCGCCAAACGGAACGGGCGGGAGGTCGTCCCTCCCGCCCGTTATGTCCGGCGCCGGCGTCAGCTCTTCGTGAACTGGGCGATGGCGCCGAGAACCACCGCGTCGGCGAGGTAGCCGAGGTGGGTCTGGCAGGCCACGTAGTGGTTGTTCGCGCCGTCCAGGCGGGTGCTGGTGTAGGGGATGATGATGCCGTCGCACGGCGAGTACCAGGTGGCGTACTGCGTGCTGCCGGGCGTCTCGTCCCCCGCGCTGATCTGCTGGATGAACGTCGACCCGGGGAGCATCTGCCGGCACGTCTCGAAGGCCGTGCAGGCGGTGGCGTACGTCGTCCCGTGGTTGGCGCCCGCGATCGACGCCAGGTGCGCGACGTTCGGGTTCCCGTTCAGCACCTTCAGGTAGTACTGGCTGACCAGGCCGCCCATGGAGTGGTTGACGATGTCGACCTGGGAGGCGCCGGTCCGCGACTTCACCTGGTTCACGTAGGAGGCGAGCCCCGCCGCGTTCTGCTTGTTGTCGCCGTAGGAGTTGTACTCGTAGGCGAACAGCTGGTCGCTGCTGTAGCCCGCTGCGCGGAACACCGACATGGCGGTGACCCAGTTGGACGCGTTGCCGGTGTACCCGTGCACGAACACCACGGGCCGCGGCCCGGCCGCCTGCGCCGGCGCGAGGCCGAATCCGAACGCCGCCAGCGCCGCGAGCAAAGCGACGACGGAACCGAGGACCTTTCTCATGGAACCTCCAGGGGTGGGACAGCCAACGCCCCGGAGTCTGAACCCCGCCCTCCCGGAGAGCATCGGCGAAATCACCGGCCTCCCGGACGGAAATCGGGCGGCTGACGGCCGTCAGCCCCCGCCGGCGGCCCCCGCTGCGCTGAACCTCACCGCGCAAGGCCACGAAGCCGTCCCCGCTGAACCGCCGAGCCGGCCCCGACCGCTACCGCACCTCAAAAAGGGCTGCCGCCCGCCTCAGCTGGGAGACGGGCGGCGAAGGATGCCACGGCTACGGGCTGGGAATCAGAACGGGGAGCGGGCGCGAGCGCGCCGCCCGGCGTCCCCGCTGCGGCCGACGGCACGCGAGGAGCTGCGGAACGGCTTGCTCAGCAGCCGCCCGAGCCCGCCCGGAGCGGAAGAACCCGCACGTGACCCCACCCCCAGCGCGCGCTGGGTCCCTCGCTGCGGATGCCGCGACAACCTCGGCAGCAGGAACGCCAGAACCAGCAGAACAGCACAGACGCCCACGATGGCGACAATAATCATGAAACCCGCCCTTTCAGCCGTTTACGGTCAAAGCCGCTCTACCCTCACTTGACCGAGCCATGCAGCCCGCCCCTCAGGACCGCGAGGGCACGACCTGGCTGACGCTTCGAACCGGGCGGCAGACGGTGTGCGCGGGCCCCGAGTTGCGTCACGCCGCCCGAGCAGGGGAGCGGAAAACCTCGCGGGCGTGCCAGGCGAGGTGCTGGTCATCCACGTCCGGAAAGGCCTTCTGCGCCGTGCTGATCGGGCGTCCGGCCAGAGCGTGAACCTGATGGCGGGCGGCCGGCCCGCGCCCGACGTAGTGCACCGACACGGTGACCCGCCGATCCTCGGCTATGCCGAGCGCGCCCTTGTCGAAGAGCTTGTGGTGAAGCGCGCACAGGCAGATGCCGTTGGTGATGTCGTCGGGCCCGTCAAAGGCCCACCATCGGACGTGCGCGGCGTCCAGCCCGACCGCGGTCCCGTTCAGCCAGCCGTCATAGCCGCAGAACGCGCACTGGTACTCGTAGGCGACCATGATCTGCTCGCGGAAGGCCCGGTCGCGCCGCCGCGGGATCACCGCGCCCGCGGCCTCGATCGACTCCAGGTCGATCCCGGCGGCCGCGCAGATGTCGTCATGCAGCGAGGGTTCGAAGTTGACGTCCAGAATGGCGCGGCAAAGCTGGGGCAACAACCGCGGATCATCCCGCAGCGCGGCCGCCAGCTCCCCGGTCAGCCGCCCCCGCGCGGCCCGAGCCCGCAGGCCGCCGACACCGGGTCCCGGACTGCCGCCCCCATCGGCGGTCCGCACCTCCCACAAACCGTCGCTGGTCAGATAGTGAAAGGGATATGCGGGACTGGTCTTCCGGGGCGGCCCGAACTCCCGCAGAAGCCCGGCGAGGTGCTCCTCGACCTCGCTGTAGAAGATCGGCGCATCACCGCACCGCTGAAAGTGCCCGAGCGCGTACAACAACAGCAAAGGCTTATGCGGCGCCCGCTCCCCACCCCGCGACCACCTGCGGACCCCCGTAACCCGCTCAACCCAGTCCACACCCGGCACCCTACGGGAACCGCAATGGCGAGATCACGCCCGTTGATGATCAAAGGTCTCTCGCGGACGGGAGACGGCCACTGCCGGACAAACCTCCATTGCTCTCCGGAGCCGGAGGAGCCGAATCGTAGAATCGCTCTGCCGGCATCGGGCGGCGCCTTCTGGAGACGAGATGGAACTCCGGCATTTCCGGTACTTTTTAGCGGTTGTCGAGCAGGGCTCGTTCACCCGGGCGGCCCAGGCACTCCACATATCCCAACCGACCCTCAGCCAGCAGATCCGCGTCCTCGAACGCGAGGTGGGCGCGACGCTGCTCGTCCGGGAGCCGGGCGGCATCGCACCCACAGCGTCCGGAGCGGTCTTCTACGAACACGTCGTCGCCATCCTCGCCGCCACCGCTGACGCGGTCTCGGCGGCCCGCCACCGGGCCGCCGGCCCGCGCACCCTGCGCATCGGAATCGCCGGTCCCCTGCCGGGAGACGTCCAGGTGCCTGTGATCAGCGCGTTCAAGGCGGCGTTTCCGGAAGTGCGGACGGCCTGGCGGGCCCTGGAACTCAACGAACTGGACCGGCCGCTCCTCGACGGAGACGTGGACGTCGCCCTGATCCGCCTCCCCGTCGACCCCGAGCGGCTCGACTGGGAAGTCCTCGTCGACGACGAACCCCGCGCCGTCCTGGTGCCGGCCGGGCACCCGCTGGCAGAAGCCGGCACGCTCACGCTCGACGACGTCATCGACGCCGCCTTCGTCGCGATCGCCGACAGCGTCCCCCTGACCGCGCAGCGCTGGTGGACCTTCTACGAGGAGCGGAACCACGAGGACGCGCGGTTCCTCGGCGAGCCGGTGGACACCGTCGCCGCCGCCGCGCTCTCCATCCGGCTGAACGGCGTCCCCTGCCCCGGGCCGTTCGCGCTGCGCGACACCCTGGCGCCCTCAGGGATCGAGACCCTGCCGATGACCGGACTCTCCCCGACGGTCACGGTCGCAGCCCGACGGCGCTCCGACGAGGGCCTTCCGGAGGTCTTCTGCGAACTCGCCGCACGAACCGTCCGGGAACTGCGTGCCGCAGGCGCCATATAGACACGCTCTATAGCCGCATAGACAACAGGTCTTGGCCCTCGGAAGCCGCTGCTCAGTACATTTCGCGTGAGCACGGACGGGGGAATCATGGGAGAAATAAGAATTTCAGAGATAGGCGGGGATCTCAGCGGGACGGTGGTGAACGGCGACCACGCCCTCGTCGTCAGCGGCCCCGGCTCCACGGTCAACTACGTCGGCACACCATCCGACCCCGCCCCGCGCAAACAGCCTCACGGTCGCCCTCTGCCTCGTGCTGAGAAACCCCTGGGGCGTGACCGAGAACTGCATGCACTGGAAGAAGGGCTCGCCGCCCGCGGCCGCGTCCAGGTCTACGGTGAGCGCGGTTCCGGGAAGACGACGCTGCTGTGCGAACTCGCCGCCAGGCAGGCCAAGGCGGGCCGCTCCGTCGTCTACCTGCCGGTCGCCGACGTGCCGGCGGAAGACGTCATCCAGGAAGTCTTCAAGGCGTGCTACGCCATCTCCGGATACCGGCCCGCCCAGGACGTCATGGTCCGGCTGATGTCGTCGATCGAAGCCCTGCTCGTCCTGGACGACTATGCGGGAACGAGCACCGACCTGGCCGAACTTCTGGCCGCCGTCCCGTCCTGTGACATCGCAGTAGCCGGCCCGACGCGCCTGCTGTTCGGCGAGGGAACCGCACTCGAACTGCGCGGCCTGGACGCAGACGCCGCACGAGACCTTCTCGTCCGGAAACTCGGCCGCGACCTCCGAGACGACGAGCTCGCCGCCGCGGACGAACTGCGGCGCGCCACCGGGGGCCGTCCACTCGCCCTGGTACGCGCGGCCGCGACCATGCGGGCTGACGGCCTCCACTCCTCCCTCGACCCGGGCGCCCTCACCGAAGCACTCGCCGCCGCGCTCAACGCACCCGCCCGCGCCGTCCTGGGCCTACTGTGCGCGGTCGACGGCGTCCCAATCCCGCTCCCCCTTCTCACCGCCCTTGCCCTAGACACCCACCAGGACCACGGTGAGCCCTCGTCCTCAGCCGGTAGCGCTGCTACCTCGGAAAACCCCACTGCAAAGGCAGGGAGGCCTGGCGACGTAGCCGAAGCGTTGTCAATGCTGGAACATGCCCGGCTGGTGAGCGAAGGACCACTCGGCTACGCGACGACCGACAAAGCGGCGACCGAGGTGGCCGCACTGGCAGGCAGCGAATTCGACGCCGCCGGGTGTGCGGCGCGGCTGGCCGACTGGGCCAAGCGAGCGTCGATCGCAGAGACCAGCGACGTAGCCCCCCTGATCGTCCAGGTTCTGCGGGCCGCCCTGGAAGCCGAGGCACACGCACCAGCCCGCGACCTCGCCCGAGCCGCCGCACCGAGGCTGGCACTCTCCCTCCACTGGGGGTCCTGGACCGAAGTGCTCTCCCTGGGCCTGCGCGCCGCACGGGCCCTCGGCTCGACCGAAGACGAGTCGTACTTCAAGAACGAGCAGGCAGCGCGGCTGAAGGCGGCGGGCAAAGGGGCGGCGATCGGTGGGGCAGCGGCGACCGCGGTCGTGGCGCACAAGGCCCTGGCAGGGCACGCGGCCCAAACCGTCACGAAACCGAAGGGCACGACGCAGCGCCTGCTGGCCAAACCCGCGGTCAGCGGCATAGCCGCTGCCACGGGCGTCGCCGCAGTGGTCGGCGGAATCGGCTACATGGGCATGCGGTCCCCGACCCCCCTCTCCGGAGAGAAAGCGGCCCAGCCCCAGATCGTCGAGTCCTCGCCCTCCTCACCGCAAGGCCGCCACACGACGTTCCGACCTCCAGGACAGGACGGCGGAAAGACCCCGCCCCGCAACGGCGACGACCCGACCAGGAGAGGCGACCCCCCACCCGCCGGACCCGACCCGGGGCCCGACCCGAAACCCCCTCCCACACCGTCGTGCGACACGAAGTCGCACACGTTCGAGCTCGGTGGCATTCTCACCTTCCAGGTGCCGGAATCATCCGAATGGAAGCCCTTCAAGCGCAGCATCACCTGGAATTCTTACCCAGGCTGGGAAAGGTGCTGGGGCAACGGAGATATCGCAAATTACAAGGTGGACGGACCGGACCGGCAGTACTTCATCGTCAAGCCGATAGATTGCCCTCGGCAGCTCCGTCCAGACCAGAGCTGCCACTTCTCCATCGACATCCGGTTGCCCGACTACATGTCGCGCTCCGCCTATATTCGCGTACCCGTCCCCGGTCGGCCGTGGGGCATTCAATGGGACCTTGATGCGGAAGCGCTGCCGCCAGAGAGCCCCACCTCCCAGCCCAGCCCAGACCCGTCCACGACATGAGGGGAGACACCATGGGGGAAGGCAACCTGCACATCGGCAGCATCGGCGGCGACCTCAGCGGCAACGTCCTGAACGGTCGGAACATCGAGCTGCACCAGGAGACACCGCATCCCGTCCCAGACGACCTGGCCGCCTTGGCCACCTACGCCCAAGCGATAATCCAGGCGCTCCCGGTGCTGGCCTTGGCCGCCGATCAGCAGCAGAACCTCCAGGTCCACGCCACCGAAATCCTGAACGAGATACAAGCCCCCCACCCCGAACGCGACCGCCTGACACGCCTCCGCTCCTCCCTCCAATCAATCCTGGAAAACGCAGCAGGCGGCGCCCTAGCCACGGTCCTGCTGGCCACGACCATCCAATAGTCCACTGGTAAAGAAACGGTGGCGGACCGGCTCTTCGTCCAGCCGGTAAAAAGAGCCCTCGACACCGGCTCCACCCACCGCGGGGAGCTGCGCCCGCGATGCCTGTCCGAACCCTCCGTCGGCGCGGGCCATACTCGTGCTGCGGTGCCGCCGGGCACCACAGCACGAGGGGAGCGAGATGGCTGAGGTGCTGGTCTTCCACCACGGGCACGGGCTGACCGCCGGCGTCCGTGAGTTCGCCGAGCAGCTGCGACGGGTCGGACACACCGTTCACGTCCCGGACCTGTTCGAGGGGCAGACATTCGACAGCCTCGAGAACGGCATGAGCTACACCGAGGACATCGGATTCGGCACGATCATCGCGCGCGGGACCGCCGCCACTGAGGGACTGCCGGCTGAACTCGTCTATCTCGGGTTCTCGCTCGGAGTCCTGCCGGCGCAGAAGCTGGCCCAGACCCGCCCCGGCGCAAAGGGTGCGCTGCTGCTGGAGGCGTGCCTCCCGGTCGCGGAGTTCGGCGGTGCCTGGCCCGACGACGTCCCGGTCCAGATCCACGGCATGGACGCGGATCCGTTCTTCGCAGGGGAGGGCGACGTCGACGCAGCCCGGGCGCTCGTCGAAACCGCGACGGATGCCGAACTGTTCCTCTACCCCGGCGACAGGCACCTCTTCACCGACAGCAGCCTGCCAACGCACGACGAACACGCCGCAACCCAGGCCACCGATCGAGTCCTGAAGTTCCTCAACCGCATCAAATGACCCGGCTTGGTCGTTGCTCAGCTTCCGTAGCCGCTGCCCAGGGAAACGGGTGAGATCTAGGCTGGGTGGGAGCCTCACGGCTAGGGCGACGGACGGTATGAGGGCGGGATTGTGCAGCCGGGACTGGAATTGGCGGGCCGGTACCGCCTGGAGACGTTGCTGGGTCGCGGCGGCATGGGCGAGGTGTGGCGCGGGCTCGACCTGTCGTTGGAGCGTCCTGTCGCGTTGAAGGTTCTGCTGCCCAACTGGCGCGATGAGAGCGAAATGGCCCAGGCGATGGGCAGGTTCCGCCGCGAGGGCCGGGCCGCCGCCCGCCTGTCCCACCCGGCCATCGCTGCGGTCTTCGACGTCGGTGAGGAACGCGGACACCCCTTCCTTGTCCTTGAGTTGCTGACTGGGCAGGACCTGCGCAAGATTCTGGAACGGCAACCCGGCGGCCTGCCCATTGAGCTGGTACTGGACTACGGGGCCCAAGTGGCCGAAGGGCTGGCGGCTGCGCACGCGGCCGGGGTAGTGCATCGCGATATCAAGCCGGCCAATCTGATGCTGCTGCCAAGCGGGCAGGTGAAAATCTGCGACTTCGGCATCGCCAGACTGCAGGGCGCCACTGCGGGACTGTCGGCGACAGGCGTCCGAATGGGCACTTTCGCTTACATGCCTCCCGAACAGGCCGCCGGTCAACCCCTGGACGGGCGGGCCGACCTGTACGCCCTCGGCTGCACTCTCTTCCACATGCTCACCGGCCGGTACGTCTTCCCCGGCGACGATCTGCAAGCCATCGTCGCCCAGCACTTGGCCCGTCCCGCCCCTTCTCCCCGCGCGCTGCGGCCCGACACCCCCGCAGCTCTGGACGCGCTCATCCTGGCCCTGCTCGCAAAAACCCCCGATGACCGCCCCGCGGATGCCGCCGCCGTAGCACGCGAACTAAGGCGTATCGGACGACCGGCCTCGCCGGTGAAAGCCCGGTACGTGCTGCCCGATCCGGCGGCGTTGCGGCCCGGGAGTGTGTCCAAGCCGCGGACGAAGGCCAATGACACGGTGGTGAACGCGCTTACGGGGGTGTTGGAGCAGTTCGATATCGATGCGCAGGTGACGGGGTTCACGCGGGGGCCGACGATCACGCGGTACGAGATCGAGCTGGGTCCGGCGGTGAAGGTGGAGAAGGTCACCGCGCTGACCAAGAACATCGCCTATGCGGTGAAGAGCGCTGATGTGCGGATCATCTCGCCGATTCCCGGTAAGTCGGCGATCGGGGTGGAGATCCCCAACACCGACAAGGACATCGTCAGTCTGGGTGACGTGCTGCGCTCGCCGGCCGCGACCAACGAGCATCATCCGATGATCGTGGGGCTGGGCAAGGACGTCGAGGGCCGCACGGTGGTGGCGAACCTGGCAAAGATGCCGCACATCCTGATCGCGGGCGCGACCGGGGCCGGCAAGTCGACGTGCATCAACGGGTTGATCACCTCGATCCTGATGCGCGCGACTCCCGATGAGGTGCGGATGATCCTGGTCGATCCCAAGCGGGTCGA
>NZ_JBEZJP010000068.1:0-25953 GCF_040653175.1 Actinomadura sp. NPDC048032 | reverse complement strand
GGATGCAGATCGGCTTCCCGCTGGTGATCTTCATGTCGGGTCTGCAGCGGGTGGACCCCTCGCTGTACGAGGCGGCCGAGATCGACGGCGCCTCGTGGGGCCGCCGGTTCCGGCACATCACGGTCCCGCAGATCCGGCCGGAGATCTTCGTCGTGCTGCTGTGGACGACGATCGCCGCGCTGAAGGCCTTCCCGCAGATCTTCGTGCTGACCAAGGGCGGTCCGGGCGGGGCGACGAACGTGCCGTCCTACTACTCCTGGGTCAACTTCTTCGAGAAGTCCGACGTCGGCTACGGCTCGGCGATCGCGACCGTGCTGACGCTGGTCATCGTCGCGCTGACCGTCGTCTTCCTGCGCCTGCAGGGCCGTGACCTGGGGGAGGGGCGATGACCGCGACGCTGACGAGGAAGACGGGCGCGCCGCCGCGCGACCGGCGGGGCGCGCCCCGCCGGGCCCGCCGCCGCGGCCCGTCCGCCTACGCGGTGCTGGTGGCGCTGGTCGCGCTCGCGGGCGTGATGCTGATCCCGTTCGTCGTGGTGGTCTTCAACGCGCTGAAGACGCCGCAGGAGTACTCGTCGAGCGGCCCGCTGTCCCCTCCCGACGGGTTCCACCTGGACGGGGTGCGGCAGTTCTGGGAGCGCGTCGACTTCGGGCACGTCCTGCTGAACAGCGCGGTCATCAGCGGCTCCGTCGCCGTCCTCGCCGTGCTGCTGTCGGTGCTCAACGCCTACGCGCTCGGCATCGGCCGGATCAAGGGGCGGATGTGGGTGCTGGCCGTGCTGCTGCTGGCCAACACGCTGCCGCAGGAGGCGCTCGTCTACCCGCTGTACTACATGTCGAAGCAGGTCGGCCTGTACGACACCAGGATCAGCGTGATCATCGTGTTCACGGTCATCCAGAGCGCGTTCGGCACGTACCTGCTGTCGTCGGTGATGGCGGCGTTCCCGCGCCCGCTGCTGGAGGCGGCGCGGATCGACGGCGCCGGCCGGTGGCAGGTGCTGTGGCGGGTCGTCGTCCCGGTCGTCCGGCCGACCATGTCGGTCCTGCTCGTGTTCTTCTTCGTGTGGACCTGGAACGAGTTCCTGATCCCCATGGTCTTCCTCATCTCCAACGAGAACCAGACGGTCTCGGTCGCCCTCGGCGTGCTGCAGGGGCAGCGCCTCATGGACGCCACCATGTCCAGCGCCGCGTCGCTCCTCGGCCTCCTGCCGACCGTCGCGTTCTTCCTCATCTTCCAGCGCACCCTTGCGCGCGGACTCACGGCGGGGGCTGTCAAGTAATGAAGTTCAGCGACGGCTACTGGATGCTGCGCGAAGGTGTGCGGGCGTCGCATCCGGTGGAGGTCCTCGACGTGGACGCCGGGCCGGGCACGTTCACGGTGCACGCGCCGGTGCAGCGGATCCGGCACCGGGGCGACCTGCTCAAGGGGCCGGTGGTGACGGTGACGTGCGAGTCGCCGATGCCGGACGTCATCGGCGTCACCCTCACCCACTTCGCGGGGGAGAGGCGCCGCGGCCCGGACTTCGAGCTGGCCGCCGACCCCACGGGGGAGGTGTCCGTGGACGAGGAGGCGGCGACGCTGACGTCCGGGGCCCTGTCGGTCCGGGTCGGGCGTAAGGGGGAGTGGGGCGTCGACTTCGTCGCGGACGGGCGCCGCCTGACCGGGAGCGCGCCCAAGGCGCAGGCCGTCATCTACACCGACGACGGCCGCCACTACGTGCGGGAGCAGCTCGACCTGGGCGTCGACCACTTCGTCTACGGGCTCGGGGAACGGTTCGGGCCGCTGGTGAAGAACGGCCAGGCCGTGGACGTGTGGAACGCCGACGGCGGGACGGCGAGCGAGCAGGCGTACAAGAACGTGCCGTTCTACCTGACCAACGCGGGGTACGGCGTCTTCGTCGACCACCCCGGGCGGGTCTCGTTCGAGGTGGCGTCGGAGGCCGTCGCCCGGACGCAGTTCAGCGTCGAGGGCCAGTCGATGCGCTACTTCGTCATCTACGGGCCGTCGCCGAAGGAGATCCTCCGCAAGTACACGGCGCTCACCGGACGGCCCGCGCGGCTGCCCGACTGGTCGTTCGGGCTGTGGCTGTCGACCTCGTTCACGACCTCCTACGACGAGGAGACCGTCACCTCGTTCATCGAGGGGATGGCGTCGCGCGACCTGCCGCTCAGCGTCTTCCATTTCGACTGCTTCTGGATGCGCGAGTTCCAGTGGTGCGATTTCGAGTGGGACCCGCGGGTGTTCCCCGACCCGGAGGGGATGCTGCGCCGGCTGCGGGACCGCGGCCTGCGGATCTGCGTCTGGATCAACCCCTACATCGGGCAGCGCTCGCCGCTGTTCGAGGAGGGGCGCTCGCGCGGCTACCTGCTGGTGCGGCCGGACGGGGACGTGTGGCAGTGGGACAAGTGGCAGCCCGGCCTGGCCGTCGTCGACTTCACCAACCCCGAGGCGCGGGACTGGTACGCGGGGAAGCTGGAAGCGCTGCTCGACATGGGCGTCGACTGCTTCAAGACCGACTTCGGCGAGCGCATCCCCACCGACGTCGTCTACCACGACGGATCCGACCCGGAGCGGGCGCACAACTACTACACCTATCTCTACAACCAGACCGTCTTCGACCTGCTCCGCAAGAAGCGCGGCGAGGGTGAGGCGGTGGTGTTCGCCCGGTCCGCCACGACCGGCGGGCAGCGTTTCCCGGTGCACTGGGGCGGCGACGCCGAGTCGACGTTCGAGGCGATGGGGGAGAGCCTTCGCGGCGGCCTCTCCCTGGGCATGTCGGGGTTCGGCTACTGGAGCCACGACATCGGCGGCTTCGAGGGGACGCCCGATCCGGCGCTGTTCAAGCGGTGGATCGCGTTCGGGCTGCTGTCCTCGCACAGCCGCCTGCACGGCAGCCATTCCTACCGGGTGCCGTGGCTGTTCGACGAGGAGTCGGTGGACGTCCTGCGGCACTTCACCCGCCTGAAGATGCGGCTGATGCCCTACCTGGCCGGCGCGGCCCGCCAGGCGTACGGGGAAGGGCTGCCGATGATGCGCGCGATGGTCGTCGACTTCCCGGACGACCCCGCCTGCACGCATCTGGAACGGCAGTACATGCTGGGCGACGATCTGCTCGTCGCGCCGGTGTTCTCCTCCGGAGGGGAGGTCGCCTACTACGTGCCGGAAGGTGTGTGGACCCACTACCTCACCGGCGAGCGGGTCGCGGGCGGCCGCTGGGTCCGCGAACGGCACGGGTTCGACAGCGTGCCGCTGCTCGTCCGTCCGGGTGCGGTCTTTCCCGAGGGAGCGGTGGACGACCGTCCCGACTACGACCATGCTGACGGCGTCACGTTGCGCGTCTACGAGCCCGCCGACGGGGCCACCGTCGTCACCCAGGTCGGCGACACCGTTTTCACGACGGTGAGAAACGGTGAAAACCTGCGCGTGACCGGCGAGGGGACATGGAACGTCCTTCTCGTCAACGCGCGCGTGGCCGCGGTCGAGGGCGGGGAGCCGTCGGACCATCCGCACGGCGTCCTCGTCAGGGCGACCGGTGGCGAAGTGGTCGTCACCATGGAAGAGGAGAGCTGATGGGGTTCCCGGAAGGGTTCCTGTGGGGAGCGGCCACCGCCGCCTACCAGATCGAGGGCGCGGCCCAGGAGGACGGCCGCGCGCCGTCCATCTGGGACACGTTCAGCCACACCCCCGGCAAGGTCCTGAACGGCGACACCGGCGACGTCGCCACGGACCACTACCACCGCTGGGAGGAGGACGTCGCGACGATGGCCGAGCTCGGCATCGGCGCCTACCGGTTCTCCCTCTCATGGTCGCGGGTCCTGCCGGACGGGAGGCCCAGCCCGAAGGGCATGGACTTCTACTCCCGCCTGGTCGACGCGCTGCTCGACCACGGCATCGCCCCCGTCGCGACGCTCTACCACTGGGACCTGCCGCAGTCCCTGGAGGACGCCGGCGGCTGGCCGGACCGCGACACGCCCCGCCGGTTCGCCGACTACGCCGAGCGCGTCGGGCGCGTCCTCGGCGACCGCGTCCACACCTGGACCACGCTGAACGAGCCGTGGTGCTCGGCGTTCCTCGGCTACGCGTCCGGCGTGCACGCCCCCGGCCGCGCCGACCCGGTCGCCGCGCTGACCGCCGCGCACCATCTGAACCTCGCGCACGGCCTGGCGGTCCGCGCGCTGCGCGGCGTGGTGTCGCCGTCCGCGCGGCACTCGGTCACGCTGAACCTGCACCACCTGCGCGGCGACGCGGAGGCGGTCCGCCGGGTGGACGCCGTCGCCAACCGCGTGTTCCTCGACCCGATGCTGGGCAGGGGCTACCCCGCCGACCTGCTGGAGGACACGGCGTCCCTCACCGACTGGGGCTTCCTGCGCGACGGGGACGCGGACATCATCGCCGCGCCGCTCGACGTGCTGGGCGTCAACTACTACTCGCCCACCCTCGTCCGGGACTGGGACGGCGCCGCGCCGCGCGCCCACGCGGACGGCCACCGCAGGGGCGCGGCCAGCCCGTTCGTCGGCTGCGACACCGTCGAGTTCGCCGAACAGCCCGGCCCCTGCACCGAGATGGGCTGGCCGATCGACGCGACCGGCATGGAGGAGCTCCTCCTGCGGCTGCACCGCGAGTACCCGGACACGCCGCTGATGGTCACCGAGAACGGCGCCGCGTTCGACGACGCGGTCGACGGGGACGGCCGCGTCCGGGACGACCGCCGCATCGCCTACCTGCGCGACCACATCGCCGCGGTCGAGAGGGCGTGCAAGGCGGGCGCCGACGTCCGCGGCTACTTCGCCTGGTCGCTGCTGGACAACTTCGAGTGGGCCTACGGCTACTCCAAGCGCTTCGGCCTCGTCCACGTCGACTACGCCACCGGCGACCGCACCTGGAAGGACAGCGCCCACTGGTACCGCGACGCCATCGCCCGCCGCCCCTCGTGAGGCCCGCGCGCGGGGTTACGATCATTCGCACTCTGAACCGCTTCGAGCACGACGGGACGGTCCGTGGTCAAGATCACTGACGTGGCGCGGCACGCCGGGGTGTCGCCGAGCACGGTCTCCTACGTGCTGAGCGGGAAGCGCTCGATCTCCGAGGAGACCCGGCGGCGCGTCCGGGAGAGCATCCGCGAGCTCGGCTACCGGCCGCACGCGGGCGCCCGCGCGCTCGCCAGCAGCCGCTCCAACGTGCTGGCGCTGATGATCCCGCTGCGCTCCGGCATCGCCGTGCCCGTGGTCATGCAGTTCGCCGTCTCCGTCGTCACCGCCGCGCGCCGCCACGACCACGACGTCCTGCTGCTCACCCAGGAGGAGGGCGAGGACGGCCTGCGGCGCGTGGCCGACAGCGCCCTGGTCGACGCGCTGATCGTCATGGACGTGCAGATGAGGGACCCGCGGCTGCCGCTGCTGCGCTCCCTGGACCGGCCGAGCGTGCTCATCGGCTTCCCCGCCGACGCGGGCGACCTCACCTGCATCGACCTCGACTTCCACGCGGCCGGGGCGGTCTGCGTCGAGCACCTCGCCGGGCTCGGCCACCGGGAGATCGCGCTGATCGGCTCGCCGCCGGAGGTGTACGCCCGGCAGACCGGCTACGCCCAGCGGGTCGCCGACGGGTTCGCCGCCGCGGTCGGCGAGCACGGGCTGACCGGGGAGGTCCACCCGTGCGAGGCGACCGCGGACGCGGCCCGCGCGCTCGTCGCCCGGCTGCTCGCCGAGCGCCCCGGTCTCACCGGCGTCCTCGTCCACAACGAGCCGGTCGTCGGCCCCGTGGTGCGGGCGCTGCGCGCGGCCGGCCGGCGCGTCCCCGAGGACGTGTCCGTCGTCGCGCTGTGCCCGGACGAGATGGCCGAGCACGCCGAGCCGCCCCTGACGTCGGTGGCGATCCCCGCCGAGGAGGTCGGCGGGCGCGCCGTGGAACTGCTGATGTCCAAGCTCGACGGCGTGCCCGTGCCCGCCGCGACCCTGCTCCCGCCCACCCTGACCCCGCGGGCCAGCAGCGCGCCCGCGCCCCGCTGAGAGGCCGAATCCCGCCACCCTGCCGAAGGAGGAGAGGGGCCGTCGCCCGGCCCGTTATCGAAGCGCTTCGACACGCACCGCTCGGGGGATCTTCCAGAAGGAGAACCGTTGCCCAGATTCCGTCGCGATCCCCGTTCCCCCGGCCGGCGCAACCGGTCGCTGACCCTCGTCCTCGCCGCCGCGCTGGCGGCCCCCCTCGCGTGGACGGCGCCCGCCGCCGCCGCCCGCGAGTCCTACCCATTCCGCGACCCGGGACTGCCCGTCCAGGCCCGCGTGGACGACCTGGTCGGGCGGCTGACGCTCGACGAGAAGATCTCGCTGCTGCACCAGTACCAGCCCGCGATCCCGCGGCTCGGCATCGGCCGGTTCAAGACCGGCACCGAGGCGCTGCACGGGGTCGCGTGGTCCACCGACGTCCACGACGGCGGCGCCGTCGTGACCGCCAAGGGGACCGTGTTCCCGCAGTCGGTCGGGCTCGGCGCGACCTGGGACCCGGCCCTGATGAAGCGGATCGGCTCGGCCGTCGGCGACGAGGCCCGCGGGTACAACAGCGAGAACCCCGACGTCTGGGGCCTGCAGCTGTGGGCGCCGGTCGTGAACCTGCTCCGCGACCCCCGCTGGGGGCGCAACGAGGAGGGCTACTCCGAGGACCCGCTGCTCACCGGCCTGCTCGCCACCGCCTACGGCCGCGGCATGCAGGGCGACGACCCCGAGCGCCTCAAGGCGGCGCCGGTCCTCAAGCACTACATGGCCAACAACAACGAGGTCCGCCGCGACCAGACGTCCTCCAGCCTGCCGCCGCGGGTGCGCCGGGAGTACGACGAGGTCCCGTTCCAGATGCCGCTCGCCCGCGACGCCGCGACCGGGATCATGACGTCCTACAACCTCGTCAACGGCCGTCCCGCCACGGTCACCCCCGACGCCGGCGGGCTCGTCCGCTCCTGGTCGGACCGGACGCTGTTCAACGTCACCGACGCGGGCGCCCCCAACAACCTCGTCGGCTCCCAGAAGTACCACCCCGACCTGGCCACCGGCGACGCGGCGATCCTCAAGGCGGGCGTGGACAGCTTCACCACCGACGACACGAACTCGTCCATCACCGTGAACGCGGTCAAGCAGGCCCTGTCGCGCGGGCTGCTCGCCGAGTCCGACATCGACCGCGCGGCGGGGCACATCCTGAGCGTCCGGGTGCGGCTCGGCGAGTTCGACCCGGGCGGCGGCCCCTACGCAAAGATCACCAAGGACGCGGTGGACAGCCCCGCGCACCGGGCGCTGGCCCGCACCGCCGCCGCGGAGCAGATGGTGCTGCTGAAGAACCAGCGCGGCACGCTGCCGCTCTCGCGGCAGAAGGTCGCGGTCGTGGGGCCCCTGTCGAACACCCTCTACACCGACTGGTACTCCGGCTCGCTGCCCTACGAGGTCACGCCGCTGGACGGCATCAGGAAGCGCGCCGGCGCGGTGGCCTCCAGCGAGGGCGTCGACCGCATCGCCCTCAAGGACGTGAAGACCGGCAAGTACATCGCCGGGGGAACCGGCTCCGGCGCGGTCCTGAAGACCGGGCCCGCCTCGTCCTCCGACGCCACGACGCAGTTCGACGTGTTCGACTGGGGCCAGGGCATCGTGACCTTGCGCAGCGCCGCCAACGGCAAGACGGTCGGCCGCCACAACTGGGGCGACACCTTCGCCAATGACCAGGACCAGCCGAACGGCTGGTTCGTCCAGCAGATGTTCGCGCTGGAGAAGCAGGACGGCGGCGACTACCTGCTCCGCTACGCCGGCTACGAGAAGGCCTACGACTGGGCCGACCCGGCGAAGACCTATGTGAAGGCGCAGGACGACGGAACGCTCGCCCTCACCACGAAGGCCGAGGCGTCCCGCTTCTCCAAGGACGTCGTCAGCAGCGGCGTGGACTCGGCGGTCAAGGCCGTGACGGGCGCCGGAGCCGCCGTCGTCGTGGTCGGCAGCATGCCGTTCATCAACGGCCGCGAGGACCACGACCGCACCACGATGGCGCTCGCCGAAGGGCAGTCCGAGCTCGTCAAGGCCGTCCGCAGGGCGAACCCGAACACGGTCGTCGTGGTGGAGAACAGCTACCCGACGACGCTCGACTGGGAGCAGGAGAACGTCCCCGCGCTCCTGTGGACGAGCCACGCCGGAGCCGAGACGGGCAACGCCCTGGCGTCCCTCCTGTTCGGCGACGAGAGCCCCTCGGGCAAGCTCCCGCAGACCTGGTACCGCTCCGGCGCGGATCTGCCCGACATCCTCGACTACGACATCATCAAGTCCGACCGGACGTACCAGTACTTCAAGGGCAAGCCGCTCTACCCGTTCGGCCACGGCCTGTCCTACACCACGTTCCGGTACGGCGAGCCGCGGCTCAGCGCCCGCTCCATCGGACGCGACGGCACGGTGACCGTCACCGTCCCGGTCACCAACACCGGTGAGAAGGCCGGGGACGAGGTCGTCCAGCTCTACACGCACCAGCGGAAATCGCGGGTGAAGCAGCCGGTGAAGAGGCTGCGCGCCTTTGCCAAGGTCCACGTGGCCCCGGGGCGGACGGTGACGGCGAGACTCCGGCTGAACGCCTCCGACCTCGCCGTCTGGGACGTCACCCGCGGCAGGTGGGCGGTCGAGAAGTCGGAGCACGATCTGCTCATCGGCTCCTCGTCCACCGACATCCGGCGGCGGGTGGCCCTCGACGTGCGCGGCGAGACGATCCCCGCGCGCGACCTCGCCGAGCCGACCCGGGCCGCCGACTTCGACGACCAGAACGGCATCCGCCTGGTCGACGAGACGAAGGCGTCCGGGGACGCGGTGGCCGGCGCGTCCGGCTCGTGGCTGAAGTTCGCGGACGCCGCCCTCGGTTCGTCCGCGGGACGCGTCACCGCCCGCGTGGCGGGAGCCTCCGCGACCACCGTCGAGGTCCGCCTCGACCGTCCGGACGGCCCCCGCGCCGGAACCCTCACCGTCCCGTCCACCGCCGACGCCTACACCTACAAGGAGATCACCGCACCCCTGGCCGGAGCCCGCGGAAACCGCGACGTCTACCTGGTCTTCAAGGGCGAGACCCGCCTGAGCACCTTCTCTCTGACCCCCTGACCCACTCCTGGCGCGAGGGGCGCGGCCTCACAGGTTCGCGCCCCTCAGCGCCCGGAGGGCGTCGGAGGTGGGGGACCCGGGGGCGGCGGTGTAGAAGACGGTCCACTGGTCGCGGGCCGGGTCGTGCAGAGCCTCGCACTGGAGGTCGAGCAGGCCCGCCACCGGGTGCCGGATGAGCTTGCGCGTCGAGCGCCGGAGCCGAACGTCGCCCTCGGCCCACAGCCGACGAGCCGTTAGCAGGTGCAGCAGGCCCGGCCGCACCTCGCGCACCGGCGCCGGAGGCGGCGCGGGCACCTCGCCGGCCAGGTAGTGGAGATGGGACCGCTCGTCGTCGGTCAGCCGCAGCGCCCGCCCGAGCGCGGCGAGCATCTGCCGCGACGGCCGCGGGCCCCGGCCCTGTTCGAGGCGGACGTAGTAGTCCACCGACATCCCGGCGAGATTCGCGACCTCCTGGCGGCGCAGGCCGGGCGTGCGGCGGCGTCCCCGCTCCAGCCCGACCTCGGACGGCTGCATCCGCGCCCGTCGCCGCCGCAGGAAGGCGGCCAGTTCCGCCCGGTCCCCGTGCTGCATGGCTCCAGTGTGACCGCCCGGCCGCGCGGCCACCGTGGGACCGCCGGTACCAGCCTCGGCGGTGCTCTCCCGCCCGCGGCGGCGGGAGGCCAGGGTCGCGTCCCATGACGACCAAACTGATCGTTCTCATCACGGGCGCCAACAAGGGCATCGGCTTCGCGACCGCCGGCGCGATGGCGCGGGCCGGGCACACGGTGCTGCTGGGCGCGAGGGACGAGGGCCGCGGGGCGGCCGCCGCCGCGAGCCTGGCCGAGCAGGGGCTCGACGTCCGGTACGTCCGGCTGGACGTGACGGATCCGGCGACGATCGCGGCGGCCGCGGAACTGGTCGACGCCGAGTACGGCCGCCTCGACGTCCTGGTGAACAACGCCGTCACCACCCGGGACGGGGGCCGCCCGCCGGCCGAGATTCCCGTCGACGACCTGCGCGAGGTCTACGAGACCAACGTGTTCGGCGTCGTCGCCGTCACCAACGCCATGCTGCCGCTGCTGCGCAGGTCGCCGTCCGGCTACGTCGGGAACGTCTCCAGCGGGCTCGGGACCCTCGCCTTCCTGAGCGATCCGGACGAAGGGTTCGCCCGGTATACGACGCTCCTATCCCTGGTGAGGTGGCGAAGTGCGGGACGGGAGGTTCTCGGGGTGGCGGAGGTGGTGGGTCAGGTCGCCGGCCAGGTCGAGGGTGATGCGGCGTGCGGTGAAGTGCCAGCGGCCGCCGGTGCGGGCGAAGGCGTCGTCGTAGGTGCCGCAGGCGATGGGCTGGAGAGGGAGGCCCGGGACGGCCTGGAGGACGGTGTAGTACGCCTTGGACGTCGCAGTGCCCGCCTCCTCGTCCACCTCGACGGCCAGGTTCGTGGTGACGTGCTTGGTGCCGAGGGTGCCGTCGGCGTGGACGATCACGGTCCGCTCGAACATCGCCGCGATCGCCTCGCCGCCGCGCAGGGTGCCGCCGCTGCCGGTGAACGAGGCGTCGGCGAACAGGTCGCGGATGCCCGCGAAGTCCGCGCCGTCGACGCACGCGGCGTAGCGGAAGACGAGGTTGGCGATGGCCTGGTGGCTGGGCTGGTCGGCGGGCATGGCCCGATCCTGGCCCACGGTCCGCGCGGCGCGGCGGGCGGAGTCCCGGTGGACGGGACGGCGCGAATAGCACACCCGGCGGACAATTCACCAGTTATCGGCATTGCACATTCGGGCAGACGTGATTTAAGAATGAACGGGTGGCCGGTTGGGGACGTAGATCGGCCTTGTTTGAGGGAGTTTGTGGCACCTAATGTCTGGATGCGGCGGGACATCCACCACAATTCGATGCCCCGCCGGCCATTGCCGCAGATCGCGGTGGGCGATCCAGGGAGGAAGACATGCACATGTCGCGTGCCCGTTTCCGGTGGGCGGCCGTTCTGGCCGGAATGGCGATGACCGCCCCGGCCGTGCCGGCCCGGGCGGACGGCCCGGCCGGCGTCTACCTGCTCACGGTGATGCCGCAGAGCGGTCCCGTCGCCACGCGGACCCTGTGGTGCGACCCGGACGGAGGGACGCACGCCGCCGCGTCCCAGGCCTGTGACCAGCTCGAAGCCGTCGACGGCGAGGTCGGGCGCGTTCCGGCGCGGCCGACCGCCTGCACGCTGGAGCACGCGCCCGTCATGGTGATCGCGAACGGCGTCTGGCACGGATCCGGCCGGCATTTCGCGCGGACGTATGCGAACCGGTGCCTCGCCGTGCGCGCCACCGGTGGAATCCTTTTCAGCGAGTAACTCACGATCTGCGGGCCGCCGGAATGGGGAGCGGGGTGCTGTCCGGCGGCCCGCGCAAAAGGAGATGCCCATGCTCGCTCACACCGGGCCGGACGTGCTGGTCGCCTACGAACGCTCAGGAGGATTCGCTGGAATTCACCAGAAAGTGACGGTGAACATGGCGGGAACGGCGCTCGTCAATGACGAGAGGATCGCGCTCGGCGCGGAGGAGATGCGCGGTCTGAAGGACGCGCTGAGCCGCGTCGTCACCACCGAGTCCTCGTCCGAGGGGTGCCAGGTGGCCGACCACTTCACCTACACGCTCACCTACCGCGGGCACCGGGCGACCCGGTGCTGGCTCCCCTCCGACTGGCGCGGCGCCGTCGACCGGCTGGAGGCGCTGACCGGGCGGTGAGCCTCTGAACCGCCGCCCTCAGGCGGAGGCGCGCGTGTGCAGCTCGCGCATCGTCGCTTCGAGGGCGGCGACCGGGCCGTCCACCGGGACGCCCGGCGCCACCTCCTGGACCGGGAGGGCGCTGACCGGCCCGGGCGCGGCGCCGAGCTCGGTGCGCAGGGCCACGAGCTGGCGGGACGACATGATGTAGACGATGCGGCCGAGGCCGACCCAGGCGTGCGCGGCCGAGCACATCGGGCAGTGCTCGCCGGAGGTGAACACGGTGGCGGTCGCGCGCTCGTCCGGCGCCATGTTGTTCGCCGCCCACCGCGCGACCTCGAACTCGGGGTGGCGGGTCTGGTCGCCGTCCGCGGTGCGGTTGCGGTCCTCGAACAGGACCTCGCCGGACGCCGACACGAGCACGGTCCCGAAGGGCTCGTCGGACGCCTCCAGCGCCTCCCGCGCGAGTTCCACGCAGCGGTCGAGGTGGACGCGCTCGGCGGCGGTCGGTTCGTAGGCCATGTCTGTGCTCCTTGCCCGGGACGACTCGAACGATCATAGGCGCGGAGCCGAGGTTCTCACGCGGAATCGCGTAGCACCAGGTGGGGGCGCAGAATGACGACCGGGTCGGCGACGGTCTCGCCGCGGATCCGGGAGACCAGCAGCCGGGCCATCTCCCGGCCCATCTCCTCCGGCGACTGGTGGACGGTGCTGAGCGGCGGGTCGGCCAGCGGCGCGGCGGCCGAGTCGTCGAAGCCGATCACCGCGACGTCGCCGGGGACGCTGCGCCCGCTGCGGTGCAGGACCCGCAGCGCGCCGAGCGCCATCGGGTCGTCGGCGGCGAACACCGCGTCCAGGGACGGCTCGGCGGCCAGCAGCCGCTCCGCCGCGGTGATGCCGCTGGCCTCGCCGAAGTCGCCGTACTCGACGTACTCGGGAAGCCCCGCCTCGGCGAGCGCCTCCCGGTAGCCGGCCAGCCGGTCGATGCCGACCCCCATGTCCTGGGGGCCGGCGATGGTCGCGATGCGCCGCCGGCCGCCCGCGATGAGGTGGCCGACGGCCTCGCGGGCGCCGCTGCGGTTGTCGACGTCGACGTAGCTGACCGGGTGCAGGCCGGGCGGGCGGCCGCCGAGGACGGTCGGCACCCCGTTGGCCTCCAGCTTCGCGGGCAGCGGGTCCTCGGCGTGCAGGGAGGTGAGGAGCACCCCGTCCACGTGCTGGGTGGTGAGGTAGTCCTCCAGCCGGCCGTACTCGGCGGGGGAGCGGGCGAGGGCGAGCAGGAGCTGCAGGCCGGTGTCGGCGAGGCCGTTGCTGATCCCGCGGATGATCCCGGCGAAGTACGGCTCGCCGAACAGCCGCTGGTCGGACTCGGCGACGACCAGGGCCACGGTGTCGGTGCGGCGGGTGACGAGGGTGCGGGCCGCGCGGTTCGGCACGTACCCGAGCTCCTCGATCGCCTTCAGCACCGCCTCGCGGGCCTGCGGGCTGACCCGCGGCGAGCCGTTGACCACCCGGGACACCGTGCCGCGGCCCACGCCGGCCCGCGCCGCGACCTCCTCCAGGGTCGGGCGCGTGCTCCTGCCCGTCATCTGGCCCCCTTCGTCCGTGCCGTCGCCCGGGTCAGCCCCGCTCGGGCAGCCCGCCCCGCCGGATCACTCCGGCGTACCACCGTGCGCTCTCCTTGGGCACCCGGCGCTGCGTGGCGTAATCGACGTGGACCAGCCCGAAACGCTTGGAGTAGCCCCAAGCCCATTCGAAATTATCCAGCAGCGACCATGTGAAATAGCCCCGCAGCGGCACCCCTTCGGAGATGGCGTCGTGGCACGCCCGCAGGTGCGCGTCGAGGTAGGCGATGCGGCCGGCGTCTTGGACCGTGCCATCCTCGGTGGGGACCTCGTCGTAGCCGGCGCCGTTCTCGGTGATGTAGAGCGGGACGGACGGGTACTCGCGGTGCAGCCGGGTCAGCACCTCGTGCAGGCCGCGCTCGTCGATCTCCCAGCCCATCCCGGTGACCGGGCGCCCGGCCGGCACGAACCGGACGTGGCCGCTGCCGGGCCAGGGGGAGTTCGTCGCGAACGGCGACGACGCGGTCTGCGCCGCCTCGCCGGGCGTCCCCGCGACGGTGTGCCGCGAGTAGTAGTTGATGCCCAGCTGGTCGAGCGGCTGGTTGATGACCGCCAGGTCCGCGTCGGGCGGGGTGAACCCGTAGCGGGACGTGTCGGCGAGGACGTCCTCGGGGTAGCGGCCGAGCAGCAGCGGGTCGAGGAACAGCCGGTTCTGCAGCCCGTCGATCCGGCGTGCCGCGTCGACGTCGGCCGGGTCGCCGGTCGCCGGCGACACCGCGTAGAGGTTGACGGCGGCGCCGAAGCGGTTGCCGGGGCGGCGGGCCCGCATCGCCTCGACGGCCAGGCCGTGGCCGAGCATCAGGTGGTGCGCGGCCAGCAGCGACGCCGACGGGTCGACGCGTCCGGGCGCGTGGTCGCCGGAGGCGTAGCCGAGGAACGCCGCGCACCACGGCTCGTTCACCGTCATCCACTGCGCGACGCGGTCGCCGAGCGCCGCGTGCACGTGGTCGGCGTACTCGGCGAACCGGTGCGCGGTGTCCCGGTCGGGCCAGCCGCCCTTGTCCTCCAGCGGCTGCGGGAGGTCCCAGTGGTAGAGCGTCGGCCACGGCTCGATGCCGGCCTCCAGCAGGGCGTCCACGAGCCGCCGGTAGAAGTCGAGGCCCTCGGTGTTGAAGGGCCCGGCCCCGGACGGCTGCACCCGCGGCCAGGAGATCGAGAACCGGTACGCGGTGAGCCCGAGGTCGGCCATGAGGGCCACGTCCTCGGGGAACCGGTGGTAGTGGTCCACCGCGACGTCGCCGGTCTCGCCGCGCAGGACCTTGCCCGGCGTGCGGCAGAAGGTGTCCCAGATGGACGGTCCGCGCCCGCCCTCGCCCGCGGCGCCCTCGATCTGGTAGGCGGCGGTGGCCGCCCCCCAGCGGAAGCCGGTGGGGAAAGGTGCGGCGGGAGCCGCGCTGGTGTCGTCCTTGAGGGAGGTCACGCCTTCACTGCACCTTCCATGATCCCGCCGATGATCTGGCGGCCGAAAACGATGAACACCACGAGCAGCGGCAGGATCGCCACGCTGGTCCCGGCGAACATGAGCGTGTAGTCCTTGAAGTAGGCGTTCGCGAGGTTGTTGATGGACAGCTGGACCGTCGGGTTGTCCGGGCTCAGCACCGCCAGCGGCCACATGAACTCGTTCCAGGTCTGCATGAACGTGAACAGCCCGAGGACGCCCGCGGCGGGGCGCAGCGCGGGGAGCACGACCCGCCAGTAGATGCCGAACGTGGTGCACCCGTCGACGCGGGCCGCCTCGATCAGCTCGTCCGGGACGGCCTGGTCGGCGTACTGCCGCATCATGAACACCCCGAACCCGGTGACCAGGAACGGGACGATGACCGCCTGCAGGTGGTTCTGCCAGCCCAGCTTCACCATGATCATGTAGAGCGGGATGATGCCCATCTGCACCGGGATCATCATCGTGGCGATGATGGTGAGCAGCAGCCCGTTCTTGCCGCGGAAGCGCAGCTTGGCGAACGCGAACCCGGCCAGCGAGGCGAAGAACACCGTGGAGACCGTCACCGCCGCGGAGGCGATCGCCGAGTTCAGCAGGCCCTTGGCGAAATGGGCCTCCGGGTTGTCGAACAGCCGGCCGACGTTGTCGCCGCCGTGGCCGCCCGGCAGCAGCGGGGGCGGGACGTCGGCGACCACGCTGTTCGTGCGGGTCGCCACGATGATCATCCAGTAGATCGGGAAGATCGACAGGGCCAGCGCCACGACCAGCGTGAGATAGGTGAGCGGACTGGCGTTCCACAGGCCGCGGTAGCGGCCAGGATGGGCGGCGGCGCGCCGGCCGCCGGGGTTCCGGCCGCCGGGGCCGGCGAGGAGCGTGGTCACTTGGTGCCTCCCGTGCGGCGCACGGCCAGGAAGTTGATCAGGGAGAACACGATGATCATCACGAACAGCGCCCAGGCGACCGTCGCGCCGTAGCCGTAGCGGTCATGGCCGAACGCGTTGTCGTACATGTACATCGTGATCGTCTGGAACTGGTGCATCGGGCCGCCGTCCATCTTGTTCGGCGTGCCGACGCTGAACAGCACGGGCTCGGTGAACAGCTGGAGCCCGCCGATCGTCGAGATGATCACCGTGAAGATGATGGTGGGGCGCAGCATCGGCACCGTGATCTGCCAGAACTGCCGGAGCCGGGACGCGCCGTCGATCGCCGCTGCCTCGTAGAGGTCCTTCGGGATCGCCTGCATGGCGGCCAGGTAGATGAGCGCGTTGTAGCCGGTCCAGCGCCAGTCGACCATCATCGCGATGGCCGCCCAGGACCAGCCGCGGCTGCTCGACCAGTGGATCGGGTCGATGCCGACCAGCCCGATCGCCCAGTTGACCATGCCCCAGTCCTTGTCGAACATCTGGGTGAACACGATCGCGACGGCGGCGGTCGAGGTGACCAGCGGGGCGACCATCCCGATCCGGAACAGCGTCGGCAGCCGCATCCGCCGGTTCAGGGTGTTGGCGATCAGCAGGGCGATCAGCAGTTGCGGGACGGTCGAGAGGGCGAAGATCCCGAGGGTGTTGACCGTGGCGTGCCAGAAGTCGGCGTCGCTCAGCAGGTAGTCGTAGTTGTCGAGCCCGACGAACTTGCGGGTCCCCGACGCCAGCTCCCAGTCGTGCAGGGAGACCCAGAGCGTGTAGACGAGCGGGAACGCGCCGAAGATCAGGAAGACGAGGTAGAACGGCGAGATGAAGGCATAGGGGGCGCCCTTCACGTCGAGCCGGGCCAGCCGTGCGCGCCAGGTGCGGCCCGGTTCCGGCCGCGCCGCCGCGGGCGAGGCCGCCGGCGGGCCGTTCCGGCTGGGGCGCAGATCGGTGGTCACGTCGTGCGCCTCCTTTCCGAGGACGGGACGAAGCGGGGGAGGGGAACGGCGGCGGCGCCGGCGGGGAGGTACGGCCCGGCGCCGCCGCCGTGGTCGGGGGACCGCCGGCTACCTGGCGGCCTTCTTCGCCTCGTCGACGGACTTCGTCCAGGCCTGGTCGGGCTTCTGCCGGCCCTGGCCCACGGAGATCAGGACGTTCTCCACCGCGGCGCGCACGTCCTCGTTCTTCGGCCCGAGGTGCACCGGCTTCACCGCGGCCACCAGCTGCCCGAAGATCTGCCCGATCGGGGCGTCGTTGAAGTAGGCGCTCTTGGCGCCCGCGACCGCCGGGTCCTGCGCGGCCTGCGGCGAGGACGGGAAGACGTTCGCGGCCTTGAACGCGCCGACCTGGCCCTCGGGGGAGGTCAGGAACTCGGCGAGCTCGGCGGCGGCCTTGGCGTGCTTGGTCTGCTTGGGCACCGCGAGCCACGAGCCGCCCCAGTAGCCGGAGCCGCCGGGCGTGGTGGCCACGTCCCACTTGCCCTTACCCGACTTGCCGGAGAACTCCTCGATGCCGCCGAGCATCCAGGACGGGCACGGCAGCGTCGCGAAGGTGTCGCGCTTGAGAGCGGTCTGCCACGGCGGCGTGAAGATCGACATGTCGGCGGTGAGCTTGCTCTGCTCGAACTTCAGCGACGTGTCGAACGCCTGCCGGACCGCCGGGTTGCTGTCGAAGACGAGGTTCTCGCTCTTGTCGAAGAAGCTGTAGCCCGGGCCGGTGCCGGCGTTCTGCAGGACGGTGGCGCGGAACACGGCGGTGGGGCCGTCCAGCCACTTGCTGCCGGGCACCTTCTCCTGGAACTTCTGCCCCGTGGACAGGAACGCGTCCCACGTCGGCCAGAGCTTGCCGACCTCGGCGCGGTCGGTGGGCAGGCCCGCCTTCTTGAACAGGTCCGTGCGGTAGCACATGGCGAGGGGGCCGACGTCGGTGCCGAGGCCGATGAGCTGCTTGCCGTCGGGGGTGACGCCCGCCTGCCACTTCCACGGCAGGAAGTTCTTCTCCAGGTCCTTGCCGCCGTAGTCGAACAGGTTGAGGAACTTGGCCTTCTGCTGCATGTAGAGCGGCAGGATGCCCTCCTCCAGCATCACGACGTCGCCCGCGCCGCTGCCGGTCGCCATCCACTGCTGGATGCGCGGCTTGTACTCGTCCAGGGTGGAGACCTTGCGCTGCTTGATCTTCACGTTGGGGTGGGACTGCTCGTACTGCTTGTAGAGCGCGTCGTAGCCCGGCTCGCCGAAGACGTCGACGGTCAGCTCGACCGGCCCGCTGTCGGAGCCTCCCTTGTCGTCGTCGCCGTCGCCGCCGCACGCGACGGCGAGGCCGCCGACGAGTACCGCCGCCATCGCCGTACTCAGTCCGCGCCGCATGATGGCCCTCATGGCGGACCCCTCTCAGGTTGTGGTGGTGCATCGGTGTGGGAGCGCTCCCACGGATGAAAGACCGTGACCCGGCTCACTGTCAATGTGCCGAAAGAGAACCGTTCCTGGCGCCCCTCCAGGAGTCGGGCAACCTGCAGACGATCCCGGCCGCCGGGTCAGGCCTGGTCCGACACCCCGTCAGGCCCGGGTCAGCCCTCCTTGACGGGGGTCAGCCGGGCCGCCGCCGGGGCCGGGGCCGTGGACCGCCGGACGACGAGTTCGGGCCGGTAGAGCAGCTCGGTGCGGGGCGCGCGGGTGCCCCGGATCTCGTCCAGGACGGTGCTCACCGCGGCCATCGACATCTCCCGCACCGACTGCCGGACCGTGGTCAGCGGGGGGTCGAGGTAGGCGGTGAGCGGCGAGTCGTCCATGCCCGTCACCGACACGTCCTCGGGGACCTGGAGGCCGCGCGAGCGGGCGGCCCGGATCGCGCCGAGCGCCATGATGTCGTTGCCGCCGCAGATCGCCGTGCAGCCCGCGTCGAGCAGCTTCGCGGCCGCCGCCTGCCCGCCCTCGACCGTGTACATGGTGTTGACGACCAGCTCGTCCACCTCGTCCGGGGCGAGCCCGGTGTGCGCGGCCATCCCGCGCCGGAACCCCTCGGTCTTGCGCCGCGTCGGCACGTACACGTCCTGGCCGATCGCGAGGCCGATCCGGCGGTGGCCCATTGCGGCCAGGTGCGCGACGACCGCCTCCATCGACGCCACGTCGTCGTTGGAGACGTACGGCGCGTCGATGTCGGGGCGGTAGCCGTTGACCAGGACGATCGGCAGGGCCTGTTCGAGCAGCCGCGCGTAGCGGGCGCGGTCGGAGTTGGCGTTGGCGTGCAGGCCGTTGACGAAGATGATCCCGGCGACGCCGCGCTCCAGCAGCATCTCGATGTAGTCGTCCTCGGCGACGCCGCCCGGCGTCTGCGAGCACAGCACCGCCATGTACCCGTGCCGGGCCAGCGCGCTCTCGATGACCTCGGCGAACGCCGGGAAGATCGGGTTGGTCAGCTCGGGGATGATCAGCCCGATCAGCCCGGCCCGCTGCTGGCGCAGCCGGGCCGGGCGCTCGTATCCGAGCACGTCCAGGGCGGTCAGCACCGCCTGGCGCGTGGTCGGGGACACGCCCGGCTTGCCGTTGAGCACGCGGCTCACCGTCGCCTCGCTCACCCCGGCGTGTGCCGCGATGTCCGCCAGGCGCGTCGTCATAGGTTTCAAGTCATCCCTCCTCGACGTCCCACCACAGTGCGGTGTCCGGGGGCAGGTCGACGTCTCCGCCGTCCGCGAGGCCGTCGGTGCGGACCGGCCCGCTCGCCAGGAGCGGGGTCCCCCGCACATGGACGCGCGCGGTCGCGCCGCCCATGTTGACCGCGCACGCGAGCCGCCCGTTCCCGCCCCCGGCCGCACGCACGAAGACCAGTGTGCCGGGTGAGCTCGCAATCCAGTACAAATCCCCGTCACCGAGTGCCGGATGCCCGCGGCGGATCCGCAGCGCCTCGCGGTAGAGCGCGAGCATCGAGCCGGGGTCGCCGTCCTGCGCGGCGACGGTCAGGTCGCGCCACGCGGTGGGGATCGGGAGCCAGGACGCGCCGCCCGCGCCGAAGCCGAACGGGGGCTCCTCGCCCTCCCACGGCATCGGGACGCGGCAGCCGTCGCGGCCGGCGCCCTCGGCGCGCAGCCGCTGCGGGTCCCGCTGGAACTCCTCCGGCAGGTCCAGGACCTCCGGCAGGCCGAGCTCCTCGCCCTGGTAGACGTAGGCCGAGCCGGGCAGCGCCAGCGTCAGCAGCGCGGCCGCGCGGGCGCGCCGCAGGCCGGTCTCGCCGTCGCCGTACCGCGTGACGTGGCGTTTCACGTCGTGGTTGGACAGCACCCAGGTCGCGGGCGCGCCGACGGCCCCGGCCGTGCGCAGCGACTCCTCGATCACCGCCCGCATCCCGCCGGCCTCCCAGGGCGCGGTCAGGTAGTGGAAGTTGAACGCCTGGTGCAGCTCGTCGGGACGGGTGTAGTCGGCGAGCCGCTGCGGCGTGGGCGCCCACGCCTCGGCGACGGCGATCCGCTCCCCGCCGTAGGAGTCGAGCAGGCGGCGCCACGCGCGGTGGATGTCGTGGACGGAGTCCTGGTCGAAGTAGGGCAGGACGGCCGTGCCGAGCATCTCCGTCTGGTTCGGGTGGCCCACGTCGGGCAGGCCCGGCGCCTTGGCCATGCCGTGCGCGACGTCCACGCGGAAGCCGTCCACGCCGAGGTCGAGCCAGAACCTCAGGACGTCGGCGAACTCGGCGTGGACCTCGGGGTTCTCCCAGTTGAGGTCGGGCTGCTCGGACGCGAACAGGTGCAGGTACCACTGGCCGTCCGGCACCCGCGTCCAGGCGGGGCCGCCGAACACCGACTCCCAGTCGTTGGGGGGTTCGGCGCCGTCCGGTCCCCTCCCGTCCCGGAAGACGTAGCGGTCGCGCTCGGCGGACCCGAGGGCGACCGGCAGGCTGAGCGGGCCGACGGTGAAGAAGGACGGCGAGTAGGGGACGTCGTCCGGGTCGACGGCGAGGGAGAGCTCCGGCAGCCGCCGGTACAGAGCGGCGAGCGCCAGCCGGCCCTCCAGGCGGGCCAGCGACGCGCCGATGCAGTACCGGGGGCCGTGGCCGAACACGAGGCGGGCGTTCTGCTCCCGGGTGATGTCGAAGCGGTCGGCGTCCTCGCCGTGCTCGGCCGGGTCGAGGCCGCTCGCCTGGTAGACGACGCCGACGGCCTGGCCCTTGGGGATCCGCACCCCGGCGATCGTCACGTCCTCCGCGGTGAAGCGGAAGCTGGTCATCATGACCGAGTGGCGGTAGCGCAGGGTCTCCTCGACCACGTCGTCCCAGCGGTCGCCGGCCTTGGCCAGTTCGAGCTGGTCGGGGTTCTGGGACAGCGCGATGATGGCGTGCCCGAGGAGGTGGACGGTGGTCTCGTGGCCGGCGATCAGCATCAGCCACAGCACGCCGACCAGCTCGTCGGTGGTGAGCTTGTCGCCCTCGTCGCTGGCCTGGACCAGGCCGGTGGTGAGGTCGTCGCCGGGAGTCCGGCGCTTGTTCTCCACCAGCTGGTGGAGATAGGCCTGAAGGGCGTTCTGTGTCGCGAACGCCTTTTCCGGCGGAGTGGTGTGCGCCAGAAGCGCTGCGGTCCACTCGCGCACGCGGGGCCGGTCCTCGGTGGGGACACCGAACAATTCGCAGATCACCCAGATGGGCAGTGCCTCGGTGAAGGCGGGAACGATGTCGACGACGTCCCCCGCGGTCACCACGTCGTCGAGCAGGCCCTCCACGATCTGCCGGACGCGCGGCTCCAGCGCCTTCACCCGCGCGGGCGTGAACGCCTTGCCGACCAGGCCGCGCAGCCGCCGGTGGTCGGCGCCGTCCTTGGTGGACAGGTGACCGCCCTCGACGATGGCGCGCAGCGGCCAGTCCTCGGGGATCGACCCGTCGTGCAGCGCGGGCCAGTGCTCCGGCTCCCGCAGGAAGGTCCGGTTGTCCCCGGCGAGGATCTCCCGGACGGCGTCGTGGGTCAGCGCCAGGTAGGCGGGCACGCCGCCGGGGAACTCCACCTCGACCACGGGAGCGATCTCCCGCAGCCGCAGGCACGTGTCGAGCGGGCTCTCGTCCGCGGCGGGAAAGGGAGGAAGGGGGCTCGTCGTCATTCTGTCCCATTCGGAGATGAGGTAAGTGACAGAGGGCCCATCCTTTCCCCCATGATCACCTCCCGGCAAGATATTCACGAATTAGGTGTTATTTCGATCGTGTGGTACTCGCGCCGCGGAGGGGGGCGGAGCGGCGCCGGGGGACGCGGAGGCCGCGCACGCGGCGGCGCTCCGACGGGCCGCGTCAACCCGGCTGACCCGTGTGTTAACAAACCATCCGAACGTGTTACCTTGTGTGGCGCCCGGCCTCCGCGACAGCCCGTCGCGCGCGCCGGCCACGGGAGGTTCCGGATGGTCGAGCAGGGCGGAGGCGCGCGCGGACCGGAGCGGCGCCGGCAGGACATCGCCGACATCGTCCTGTCCGCCGGCTCGGTCTCGGCCGCCGGGCTCGCCGAGCGCTTCGGCGTCAGCCTCATGACGATCCACCGCGACCTCGACGAGCTCGCACGCCAGGGCGTCGTCCGCAAGCACCGCGGCGGGGTGACCGCGCAGCCGTCCGGAGTGTTCGAGAGCAGCGTCGCCTACCGGATGAAGTCGATGCGGCCCGCGAAGGACGCCGTCGCCGCCCTGGCCGTCGAGATGATCGAGCCGGGCATGGCGGTCATGCTGGACGACTCCACCACGGCGCTGGCGCTGGCGCGCAGGCTGGCCGGCGTGGCCCCCCTGACGGTCGTCACCAACTTCCTGCAGGCCGTCAACCTGCTGTCCGCCGAGCGCGACATCCGGCTGATGGCGCTCGGCGGCGACTACGATCCGCTGCACGACTCGTTCCTCGGCGTCTCGTGCGTGGACGCGATCGAGGCGCTCAACGTGGACCTGTGCTTCGTGTCGACCTCCGCGGTGTCCGGCGGGTTCGCCTACCACCAGGAGCAGCGCATCGTCTCGGTGAAGCGCGCGATGCTCGGCGCGGCGGCCCGCAGCGTGCTGCTGATCGACCATTCCAAGCTCAGCCGGGTGGCGCTGCACCGGGTGGCGCCGCTGTCGGCGTTCGACCGCGTCATCGTCGACGACGGCGCCGGGGCCGACGCGCTGCGCGAGCTCGACGAGCACAAGGTGGCCTACGAGCTGGCGACCGCCTGACGGCGGTCCCCCCGGTCACGGGCGCCGGCGAGTCCCTCGGACGCGCCGGCGGCGGCGTTCCCCCCACCGGTTTGGTACGGCCGAAATCGACCGGATCCTGCACCTTGACACCCTGTTCGGCACCCTCCTACTCTCAAGCTCGGCGAGCGCCCGCTCCTTCTCGATCGCCTCGGCGGGGATCTCCTCGCGGGTGAGGTACTTCGGAGCCATCGCCGCGATCTGCTGGGCGACGTCCTTGGCGACCTCGGCGTTCTCGCTGTCCAGCTCGACCAGCACGCCGGTGGTCGGCGGCAGCGACGGGTCGGACTTGTGCAGGTAGCTGGCCACGTAGGCGCCCTGGAAGTGGGCGAACCGGCGCAGCTCCAGCTTCTCGCCGATCTTGGCGCTGTTCTCCTCGATCAGGGCCTGGACGGTCTTGCCGGGCTCGATCTCGGTGGTCAGCAGGCCGGCGGCGTCCGTGACGCCGTTGGCGGCCGCGAACTCGACCAGGCGCTGGGCGAGCTCGATGAACTGCGCGTTCTTGGCGACGAAGTCGGTCTCGCAGTTGAGCTCCAGGAGCGCCCCGTCACCGGAGTTCGCAAAGTGCTCGGCGACCAGGCCGTTGGCGGCGGTGCGCTCGGCGCGCCTGCCGACGTCCTTGGCGCCCTTGAGACGCAGCAGCTCGGTCGCCTTCTCGAAGTCGCCGTCCGCCTCGGTGAGGGCGTTCTTCACGGCCATCATGCCGGAGCCGGTCAGGTCGCGCAGCCGCTTGACGTCAGCGGCGGTGAAGTTGGCCATCGCTCTCTTCGCTTCTCTCGTCGTTGGTCGTGTGACCCGCGACGGTCCCGGCGGCGTCCGCGCGGACGCCGCCGGGACCGCGGGATCAAGCCTGCTCGGCCTCGGCGGCCTTCGGGGCCTCCTCGGCCGGAGCGGCCTCGGTGTCCGCGGCGGCCTCCGCCGGAGCCTCGGACGGCGCCTCGGCGGGGGCCTCGGACGGAGCTTCGGCGGCGGCCTCGGCGGGAGCCTCGGTCTCGGCCGGGGCCTCCGCGGCGCCGTCGGCCTCGCCGGGCTTCAGCAGGTTGCGCTCCCACTCGGCCAGGGGCTCGCTGCCGGCGGCCGCCGCACCCTCCGCGGGCTTCTCGTCGCCACCGGGCGCGGCGCCCGCACGGGCGATGAGGCCGTCGGCGACGGAGTCGGCCACGACGCGGGTCAGCAGGCTGACGCTGCGGATGGCGTCGTCGTTGCCCGGGACCGGGTAGTCGACCTCGTCGGGGTCGCAGTTGGTGTCGAGGATGGCCACGACCGGGATGCCGAGCTTCTTGGCCTCGTTGACCGCGATGTGCTCCTTCTTGGTGTCCACGATCCAGATGGCGCTGGGAACCTTCGCCATGTCGCGGATACCGCCGAGGGTGCGCTCCAGCTTGTCCTTCTCGCGGCGCAGGCCGAGGAGCTCCTTCTTGGTCATGCCGGAACCGGCCACGTCGTCGTAGTTGATCTCCTCCAGCTCCTTGAGCCGGGTGAGCCGCTTGTGGACGGTGGAGAAGTTCGTGAGCATGCCGCCCAGCCAGCGCTGGTTGACGTAGGGCATGCCGACCCGGGTCGCCTGCTCGGCGATGGACTCCTGGGCCTGCTTCTTGGTGCCGACGAACAGGATCGTCCCGCCGTGGGCGACCGTGGCCTTGACGAACTCGAACGCGCGGTCGATGTAGGACAGCGACTGCTGCAGGTCGATGATGTAGATGCCGTTGCGCTCGGTGAGGATGAAGCGCTTCATCTTCGGGTTCCACCGGCGGGTCTGGTGGCCGAAGTGGACGCCGCTCTCGAGGAGCTGCCGCATGGTGACGACGGGTGCCATTGCCCGTGTTCTCCTTCTCTGACCCTGTCGGGCCACATTTGGTTGTCTGCCTGCGCCCGGGTGCTGCCCCACCGTCGCCGAGGCGACGGACCGAGGGACTGCGCCCCACCAGTTCGCGGTGGCATGCGGACGCGTGAAATCAGCCGCCGGGATACCTCCAGGCGGCTGTGACCCGTTGCCGGGTCTGGGTCCGTTCCGCTCTGGGAGCGGCTTCTCGCCGCCCGCCCTGGAGCGGAACGGCGACGGCCTGGCCCTGACCGGTGCCCTCTCGGACACACCTACAGATTATCAGGGCGCGAAGGTGGCCGGGCCTCATCGATTCCCGCGGTTATCCACAGTTGGCGAACCCCGTCGACGAGCCGTGCCGTCGCCGGGCAGGGTTCGGTCCATGACCGTGTTCTCGCTGCTCCTCACGTGCATGATCGCCATCGGGTCGCCCGGCCTGGACGCCTGGCGGTGGCCTTTAGGCCCGCCGGCCCCACGAGTGGTGCGCGGCTTCTCGCCCCCGGCCGTCCCATGGGGCGCGGGCCATCGCGGCGTCGATCTCGCGGCGCGTCCGGGGCAGGCCGTCTACGCCGCCGGGCCCGGTCGCGTCGCGTACGCCGACGATCTGGCGGGCCGAGGCGTCGTGACGATCGACCACGGCGTCCTGCGGACCACGTACCTGCCCGTCCGGCCCAGCGTCCGCACTGGCCGCCGCGTCACGCCCGGCACTCGGATCGGCGTCCTGGAGCGGGGGATGCTCCACTGCCCCGTGACGTGCCTGCACTGGGGTCTGCGCCGTGGTGCCCTGTACCTGAATCCGCTCAACCTCGTCCAGCGCCAGGTACGCCTCCTGCCTCTCTGGCGGCCGCCCACACCGACGGCGGCGCCCCCTCCCCTTGCTTCGCCGTCTCCGCAGCCCAGAATGGCCCTGCGCGACGCCGCCACAGCCACGGGCGGAGCCCTATCGGGCATGCTTCTGTCCCTCGCCCTGGCCTTCGTCTGGCGTCGGACCCGCCTCCGCTTCCGACTGCACCGGCGCCGCCGTCAGCCGCCGGGCGTCATCAACCTTTCCCAGGAACGCCACCTACGCCGCGCTCCCTGACCGATCACGTCCCGCCGCCCCCCACCCCCCCCCCCCCGCGCCCCCGGGCGGGCGCCCCCGCCGCTGCGCCGAAGGACCTCCCCCTCCAGCAGATCGCGGATGCGCGGCCAGAA
>NZ_JBEZJP010000067.1:0-25967 GCF_040653175.1 Actinomadura sp. NPDC048032 | reverse complement strand
GCCGCGCCCACCCCCCGCGCGCGAGCCGCGTCCCGGCACTCCTCATCCATCAAGCCGCCCTGCACCGCGACCTACGTCGCGCGGTCACAGGCGGCCGGTTTCTATGAAGGCTCCACTGCGACCCTCCCCGCAGTCAGCGTCCGGCCGGCCACGAAGACCTCACTGTCGGCGACCATGGACGCCTACGGGCGTTTCCGGGCGCAGGGCGGCCTGTACGCGGCCTCCGCCGGCGGAGACGTGAACGGTAAGCAGGTGCTCCTCGAATACTCCCCCAACGGCCGCACCGGCTGGCAGACCGTCCGCCGGATGAAGACCAGCTACGGACAGTTCAGCGCCTCGTTCAACGTGAACAACTCCGGCTACTGGCGGGCTCGCTTCGCCGGGGACACCACCGCGGCCCCCTCCGTCAGTTCCGTGCGCAAGACGTGGCGATGGTCGACCAAGATGTCCAAGCTGAAGGCGTCCTCGACCAAGGTCCGCAAGAACCGCTACATCACCGTCTCCGGGACCCTGAGCCGCTACTACAGCAGCAAGAACCGCTTCGGCGCGTTCCCCGGCCAGAAGGTGCGCATCATCTTCCGGTTCCGCGGCAAGAAGACCTGGTACCACGTCAAGTGGGTGAAGACCAACAGCAAGGGCCGCTACACGGCCAAGGTCCGCGCCTACGGGGACGGCTACTTCGCCGCCACTTTCGCAGGCACCCGCGACACCTGGGCCACCGGCACGCCCAATGACCGCTACGTCAACACCTACGCCGTCCCGTCCCCCGGCGGCCGTTCCGGCCCGCCTCCCGTCACGACCGTTCTCCCGTGGCGAGGCGACCGGTAGCCACCGCGTCAAGCCACGACCACCGCTGACCGGCGGGACGAGACCGACGTCCCTACCTGCGGAAGAAGGCGGCGGGACGGGCGCCACATGCCCGTCCCGCCGCCTTCCCCCGGTGGTCATCGATCAGGAGCGGAAGGCGGCGGCGTTCTCGGCGGACCACTGGGCGAAGCTGCGCGCGTCGCGGCCGGTGATCTCCTTGACGGTCGGGACCACGGTGTAGCCGGCCTCCGGCGTGCTCCCCAGCGCGGTGACGAGGAACTCGATGGTCTCCTCGCCCATGCCGTCGCCGCGCCACTTGGCGCGCGCCTGGTCCACGGTCAGCTCCACGAACCCGACGTCCGTGCCGATGGCCGCGCTCAGGATCGCGACCTTGTCCCTGAGCGTGATCGCCTCGGGGCCGGTGATGGGGAGGGCCTCGCCGCCATGCCCGCCCTCGACCAGCACCGTGGCGGCCACGGCGGCGATGTCGCGCTCGTGCACCAGCGCGCTGAGCCGGTCCCCGAACGGCTCCTTGACGATCCCCTCGGCCTTGATCGTCTGTGCCCACCAGCGCAGCGTGTTGGACATGAACTCGACCGGCTCGAGCAGCGTCCACTCGATGCCGGTGGCGGCCAGAGCCTGCTCCAGCGAACCGTCCGCGCGCCCGCCGAGCACCGTGACCCGCCGCACGCCCGCCTCTGCGGCCAGCTTCACCAGACCGGCGCCGTCGGGCAGGGGCGTGTAGTCGTCACCCGCGAAGTTGATCAGGTGTGCGGCCTCGACGCCGTCGAAGACACCGGTCAGTGAGCCGAGGTCGGCGAGGTCGCCGGCGACGACCTCGACCCCCTCGGGGAAGGCGGCCCGGGCGGGGTTCCTGGTCAGGGCGCGAACCGGCCGCCCCGCCGCGCGGAGCTCCTCGACGACGAAACGTCCGACGGTCCCGGTGGCACCTGTGACGAGGAAGGTCATGATCGAACCCCTAACTTTGCGGAACGGAACGTTCTGCTCCCATAGTAACAGAACGGAACGCTTCATTCCACTGTCGCGACGAGCCTTCGGGGGGTGAGGGGTGGCCTTGCGTGGCTAATGTCATTAGCCTTATGGTTATGGCTAACAGCATTAGCCGAGAGGGAGGGACGTTATGGCCGTCCGCATCGTTCGGATCGCGGGGATCGTGGTCGTCGCCCTCGGCGTCGTCATCGGGAGCCTGTACGGCTGGACCCGGAGCCACCCGCACAAGCTCCGCGCCGAGATCGAGATCAACGCCTCCGCCGCCCAGGTCTGGCAGGTGCTCACCGACTTCCGGGCCTATCCCGAGTGGAACCCGTTCATCCTCAGCGCCGTCGGCGAGCCGAGAAAGGGCGCGAAGCTGGTCAACAAGCTGGCCGGCACGGACGGCGGGAAGGGGATGACCTTCAAGCCGACCGTCCTGGTCGCCGACCCCGGGCACGAACTGCGCTGGATCGGCCGGTTCGGTGTCCCGGGCGTGGTCGACGGCGAGCACTACTTCCTCATCCAGGAGACGGGCCCTGGGCGTGTCAAGCTGACCCAGGGGGAGAACTTCACCGGCTTCCTGGTGCCCTTCGCCGGGAGCGCGATCGACGTCCAGGGCGACTTCGCCGCCATGAACGCCGCGCTCAAGAAGCGCGTCGAGGCTGCGCACTGAGAGAAGACCTCGCCGTGAGCGACCGGCCTGTCCCGCGCCAGGCCACCCCGCGTCGAGCACCTTCAGGGCATGTCCGTAGCGGTGCAGGTGATGTGGCCGGGCAGCGACCGAACGGTCAGCGGGGAGAGCGCCTTCGTCAGGTAATTGCCTTATGTCAAGCTTGTTCCTGCATGCGGCGCGCGAGGCGGGGGGCCTGTGGAACTGCGGGACATCGAGATCTTCCTGACCCTGGCCGAGGAACTGCACTTCGGCCGGACCGCCGAGCGGCTCCACGTCACCACGGCTCGCGTCAGCAAGGCGATCAAGAAGCAGGAACGCGCCATCGGGGCCGAGCTCTTCGCGAGGAACAGCCGCAACGTCCGGCTCACCCCGCTGGGCGAGCAGCTCCGCGACGACCTTCGCGAGCTGCACCAGGGGCTGACGCGGACCCTGGAACGGGCCCGGATGGCCGCGACCGGCAAGACCGGCACGCTGCGGATCGCCCTGTTCCCGGCCAACGTCCAGGAACTCCGCCCGTTCTGGGAGACCTTCCGCGCCCGTCATCCGCAGTGGGACATCCGTCTGCGAATGTCCGCGTACCGGGATCCGTTCACGCAACTGCACCAGGGAGAGGCCGACATCCTGGTCACCTGGTTCCCCGTGGAGGAACCCGGCCTCACCATGGGCCCCCTCATGTTCACCGAGCCGAGAGTGCTGGCCGTGGCCGAGGGCCACCCGCTCACCAGATGGTCCTCGGTCTCTCTGGAGGCGGTCAGCGACTTCGAGCACATCACCGTCGAGCCCGTCCCGGACTACTGGTTCGACCGCTATGTGCCGGAGGTCACCCCCGGGGGCCGCCTGATCAGCCGGACCGCCAACGTGGGCAACATCGAGGACATCTTCGTGAGCGCGGTCCTGGAAGGGACGGTCTCCCTCTTCCCGGCCCACGTGGCCAGGTACTACCCCCGCCCCGACATCGCCTACCTGCCCGTCAGGGACATGGAGGCGCTGCCGTTCGGGCCGGTGTGGCACGGCGCCGCGGAGAACGACATGATCCGCGCCTTCGCCCGGGTCGTCCGCGACCTCGGACCGCTGTCCGGCTGAGACCGTCAACCCCAGGGGCAACGAACCGTTGCCGCAACCGCCGTTGATCGCGGCGGCCTCCCCGGCCGATGCTTGCTCCGTCCGAAGAATCCCTATGCCGGGAGCGAGTCCCCCATGCATCTTCCTGGCCTCCCGAGATGAACGTCGTCTCGTCGACGGTGTTCCTGACCGTCGTCGATCCGCGCGCCTCCAGCCGGTTCTTCACTTCCCATCTGGGATTCCGCGAGGTCCTGGCCGGCGAGGACTTCGTGGGGCTGGGACGCGACGACGCGGCCGTGGACCTCGTCCTGGAGCTGTTCGATCCTGAGCTGCGTCCGCCCGGGCGGGGGCTGGCCGACGTGGTCGTGTCATTCGCGGTCACCGGCCTCGCGGCCGAGCACGAGCGGCTGCGGAGCGAGGGGGCGACCATCGTGGCCCCGCTCCAGCTGGCCCCCTGGGGTGAGCTCCGCCTTCGGCTGGCCGACCCCAACGGGGTGATCGTCCAGCTCACCGAATGGCTGCCTCCCGCAGGAGCCTGACCCCTTTCGACAGCCCTCTCAGCGGCCGCCTCGACCGGGCGGCCGAATTCCGCCATGCGTTCAGAGGAAGAATCCACATGACCATCACCCTCACCGACCGGGAAAAGAGCGTTCTGCGGACCGCCGCCTACGGCGCCGTTTCGCTGATGGCCGCCGCCGCCGGTTCGCCGGGCAAGGCCGCCGCCCAGGGCTCCCTCAGCCTGACCACCGCGACCGGGCCGGTCGGGCACGTGCTCGCCGGGAAGACGAAGGACATCCGGCTCGACGGCAAGTCCGTGGCCGAGCTGGCCGACCGCGTGCTGCCCGCCCTCACGGAGGCCGTGAGCCTGCTGCGGCGGGCCCCGGAGGAGGCCGGCGACTTCCGCCGCACCGTCTCCGTCGCCGTCGACGCCGCCGCCCGCGCCCACAGGGGCGAGCCCGGCCCCGCCGCGGCCGAGATGGCCCGCAAGATCAACGAAGCGCTCGACGCCGGGACGGCCGACCGGGAGCGTCCGGAGCTGCAAAAGATCATCCAGGAGATCGTCGACTCGGGCCTCACCGGGGTGACGCTGCGGGTGAACGACGAACGGGGCGAGTGGGTCGGCGCCGCCGGGCTGAGCGAGCTGGGCGGGGACACGCCGCCGCCGGTCGACGGGCACGTCCGGATCGGCAGCAACACCAAGACGTTCACCGCGGTCGTGGTGCTCAAGCTGGTGGCCGAGGGCACGGTCGGACTGGACGCCCCGGTGGCCGGCTACCTGCCCGAGTTCGACCTGGACCGGCGGATCACGGTGCGGATGCTGTTGCAGCACACCAGCGGGATCTTCAACTTCACCGGCGAGTACTACGACGACGGCACGTTCGCGCCGGGCATCCCCGCCACCCCCGCGGGCAAGGAGTGGGTGGACAACCGGTTCCACACCTACCGGCCAGAAGAGCTGGTACGCCTGGCGCTGTCCAAGCCGGCGCGGTTCGAGCCGGGCACCGACTGGAGCTATGCCAACACCAACTACGTGCTGGCCCGGCTGCTGATCGAGAAGGTCACCGGCCGACCGGTGGCCGAGGAGATGCAGCGGCTGGTCCTGGGGCCGCTCGGCCTGTCGGGCACCGTCCAGCCGAGCAGCGCGACCGACATCCCCGAGCCGCACGCGCACGCCTACTACCGGTACGAGGAGGACGGCCGGCCCCAGACGGTCGACGTCACCCGCCACAACCCGTCCTGGATCTCCAGCGGCGGCGACATGATCTCCACCAGCCGCGATCTGGCCACGTTCATCTCCGCGCTGGCCGGGGGCCGGTTGCTGCCGGCCGACCTGCTGGCCGAGATGTGCACGCCCGAGTCCAAGGCCGGCTACGGCCTGGGCGTCTTCGTGCAGCCGGTGCCGGGCGGCGGCACGGTCATCACCCACAACGGCGGTATGGCGGGCCACGCGGCCCTGATGTACAGCTCGCCCGACGGCGGCACGACGCTGACCGCCACGCTGAACTACGTCGATGACGCCGCCATGTCCATGGGCGCGGCGTTCCAGGAGGCGACACAGCGCCTGGTCGCCGAGGTGTTCGGCAACGGCCAGGCCGGACCGGCTCGATAACCGGGCCGCGCACCAGACCCCGAAACGGACCTACCGGTGGGCGAACCGACGGGGCCACGCGGCCGCTCACCGGCGTCCGGCCCCCACTCCGCAGTGAAACGAGGAACGTTGAGAATCCAACCCCCACCAGCGACCAAGGCCCTGCGGCGAGTGGCCGTCACAGCATTGGCCGCCGCGCTGATGGCCGGGGCGGTCAGCCCCGCTCCGGCCGGCGCGCATGGCGGCGTGGCCGGGCCGACGGCCGCTGCCAGGCAGGACCGCTCGCAGTTGCAGAAGGCCATGCAGGCGTTCGTCGACGCCGGTTTCACCGGGATACAGCTGCGCGTGCGCGATGCGCGGGGCGAGTGGGTCGCCAGTGCCGGAGTGCGCAAGCTTGGTGCGGCCGCCAAGCCGCCGACCAACGGGCGGTTCTGGACGGGCAGCGTCGTCAAGACCTTCTCCGCGACCCTGATGCTGCAGCTGGTGGCCGAGGGGAAGGTCGGCCTGGACGACCCGGTGGCCGGCTACCTGCCGGACCTCGGCCTGGATCGGCGGATCACGGTGCGGATGCTGCTGCAGCACACCAGCGGCCTGTTCAACTACACCGGCGAGTACTACGACGACGGCACGTTCGTGCCGGGGATTCCCGCCACCGGCGACGCATGGCTGAACAACCGGTTCCGCAGCTACCGGCCAGAAGAGCTGGTACGCCTGGCGCTGTCCAAGCCGGCGCGGTTCGAGCCGGGGACGGACCAGAACTACTCCAACACCAACTACACGCTCGCCCTGCTGCTGATCGAGAAGGTCGCCGGCCGCTCCTACGCCGAACTGCTGCAGCGGCGGATCCTGCGGCCGCTCGGGATGTCGGCCACCATGGTCGCGGGCAACCGGACGGAGCTGCCCGGGCCGCACGCCCACGCTTACTACAGCTACCAGGGCAAGACGGTCGACATCTCCCGGCAGAACCTGTCCTTGCTGGTCGGTGCGGGCGACCTGATCTCCACCACCCAGGATCTGTCCGCGTTCTTCTCCGCGCTGAACCGGGGCAGGCTTCTGCCGGCCGAGCTGCTGGCCGAGATGCGCCGGCCGTACGGGGAGCTCAGCTACGGGCTCGGGGTGTTCGCCGAGGACATGGGCCCGAAATGCGGCACCGTCTACCAGCACAACGGCAGCCCGCCCCACGGCTACGGCGCGCTGATGTACAGCTCGCCCGACGGCAAGACGACCCTGACCGGCTCGGTGACCTGGGTCGACTCAGCCACCCGGGGACCGGTGAAGGACTTCGAGAAGCTGCTGGACACGCTCGTCAAGGAAGTGTTCTGCGGCACGCCCGCCGACCGGACCAAGCCGACGCGGTGAACGAGGGCGGGGTTCCGGCAAGAAACGGTGGGGCCCGATGGGTTCACGACCACCACGCGGGCGTTCGAGTTCCGCGTCGGCGGGGAGTGGGACTTCGTGATGAACGGGCCGGACGGCGCGACGCCTGTGTCACCGGAAGCCGTCGGAAGCGCGCGGAGGGCTCATGGCCGGGAGGGAGAACCACTGAATGGAGCACATGATGTCGGATACCACCTGCCATATGTCGATCTCGCTGGACGGCTTCGTCGCCGGACCCGACCAGAGCCGCGAGGACCCCTTGGGGAAGCGGGGGCGGGAGTTGCACGGCTGGCACATCGGCGACCCGCGGGCCAACGACGCGGACGAGATCGCGAAAGGGTGGCTGATGCGCCCGAGGGGCGCGTACGTCATGGGCCGCAACATGTTCGGCCCGATCCGCGGAGACTGGGACGAGGACTGGTCGGGCTGGTGGGGCCCCGAACCGCCCTATCACGCGCCGGTGTTCGTCATGACCCACCACCCCCGCGATCCGATCCCGATGGCCGGGGGGACGACGTTCCACTTCGTCACCGATGGCTTCGACGCGGCGTACGCCGCGGCGCGCCAGGCCGCGGGTGACAAGGGCGTGGACATCGCGGGCGGCGCCTCGACCGTTCGGCAGGCACTGGCGGCCGGCGTGATCGACGAACTCACCCTCGACATCGCGCCCGTGCTGCTCGGTGCGGGCGAGCGGATCTTCGAGGGGGTCGAGTTCGACTTCGAGCCCGTCGAGGTGCTCCACTCCCCGCTGACCACCCACATCCGCTACCGCCACATCGGCTGACCACGGAAAGGCTGGCACCGAAACGGCGCGTCCACTGGATCGAGGACTGGGACTACTCCCACTATGTCGGCACGGCCGGCGGCGGCATCCACTGCGTCACCAACGTGCAGCGCAATCTGAGCGGCACCATGCCCTGGTGGCGCCCCGCTCGATGAGCCCCGGGGGTGGGCGTCTATCCGTTCAGGCCGTCGGGGCCGGCGGCGGTGTCGATCCGGTAGCCGACGCCGGGCACCGTGGCGATGAGCCATGGTTCGCCGAGGCGTTTGCGCAGGGCGGAGACGGTGATGCGGACGGCGTTGGTGAACGGGTCGGCGTTGGCGTCCCAGGCCCTTTCCAGGAGCTCCTCGGCGCTGACGACACCGCCCTCGGCGGCGGCGAGGACTTCGAGGACGGCGAACTGCTTGCGGGTGAGGGCGACGTAGCGCCCGTCGCGGAAGACCTCCCGGCGGAAGGGGTCCAGCCGCAGGCCCGCGATCTCGTGGACCGGGGGGCGGGCGTGCGCGCGCCTGCGGTCCAGCGCGCGCAGCCGCATGACGAGCTCCCGGAGCTCGAACGGTTTGGTGAGGTAGTCGTCGGCGCCGAGCTCGAACCCCGAGGCCTTGTCGTCGATGCGGTCGGCGGCGGTGAGCATGAGGATCGGGATGCCGCTGCCGGAGGCGACGATCCGCCGGGCGACCTCGTCGCCGGAGGGGCCGGGGATGTCGCGGTCCAGGACCGCGAGGTCGTAGGAGTTCACGCCGAGCAGCTCCAGGGCGGAGTCGCCGTCCCCGGCGATGTCGGCGGCGATCGCCTCCAGCCGCAGCCCGTCGCGGACGGCTTCGGCCAGGTAGGGCTCGTCCTCCACGATCAGCACGCGCATACCCGAAGACTAGGCGGCACGGCATATCGCCGGCATATGCAACTCGCGCGCGTCCACGCCGGTCGTGCGGGAGGCCGTCCGGAGTGGGGAGGCCGCGCGGTCAGGGCGTGGGGAGCCTGCGGACGGCCACGCCGATGAATTGATCGGCGCGGACGAACCCGTAGTCGCGGGAATCCCAGCTGGTGGCCGCGTTGTCGCCCAGCACGACGAGGGCGCCCGGCGGGACGGTCTCCTCCCGCGCCTCCCGCAGGGACGGCACCCGGTCCACCGGCACGGGATCGCCGGCGACGGCGATCGCCCGCTTGACGAGCAGGAGCCCGTCCGGGTGGTCCCGCACGACCGGAACCTCCTCGTCCGGGGCGGGGCCGGGCTCGTCCGGGGGCGGCGCGTCCAGCGTCGGCGGCCGGATCCGCACCACCACGATCTGGCCCGCGCGCACCCGCCGGGTCCGGCGGACGAGGAGCCGGTCGCCGGAGTGGAGCGCCGGCTCCATGCTGGGCCCGTCGACCGTGGTGACCAGGTACCGCAGGCGCACCCACACGGTGAGGGCGCCGACCGCCAGGAGCACGCCCGCCGTGGCGGCGAGCCACGTCACGCGAGGTCCTCGGAGGGCTGCGGGGTCTCCTGGTATCCGGCCGCCTGGAGGCGGAACAGGCGGGCGTAGCGTCCGTCCGCCGCCATCAGCGACTCGTGGGTGCCGAGCTCGGCCACGCGGCCCTCGTCGAGGATCGCGATGAGGCCGGCGTCCCGGACGGCGCTGAGCCGGTGCGAGATCAGCAGGCTGGTCCGGCCGGACCGGTGGAGGCGCATCTGGGCGTGGACCTCGTGCTCGGCCTCGGGGTCGAGGCCGGAGCTGGGCTCGTCCAGGATCATCAGGTCCCGGCCGTCGCGGACGAAGGCGCGGGCCAGCGCGAGGCGCTGCCACTGGCCGCCGGACAGCACCACCCCGGTGCCGGCGTCCTCCTTGTCGGCCTCCGAGAAGAACATCCGGGTCAGCAGGGTGTCGTAGCCGTTCGGCAGCCCGGCGAGCTTGTCGTGGACGCCCGCCCTGGCGGCCGCGTCCTGGACCGCCTCCGGCCGGTCGAGCGTCCGGAGGTCGCCGACCGCGATGTTCTCCCGCGCGGTCATGTCGTAGTTCATGTGGTCCTGGAACACCGCGCTGATGCGCTCGCGCAGCGCGTGAGGCGGGATGTCGCGGAGGTCGACGCCGTCCCACAGGATCCGCCCGCGGGTCGGGTCGTACATGCGGCAGAGCAGCTTGACCAGGGTGCTCTTGCCCGCGCCGTTCAGGCCGACCAGCGCGACGGCCCGGCCGTGCGGGATCGTCAGGTCGACGCCGCGCAGGACCCACGGATGATCGTCGCTGTAGCGGAACCACACGTCCTGGAACTCGACGCCCCGCCGCAGCGCCGGGGCGTCGCCCGTGGCGGCGCTCGGCAGGTCCGGCTCCGCGCGGGTCACGGCGACGTAGTGCGTGAACACGAGCAGGCGGCCGTGGGCGGTGGCGATCGAGGACGTCAGCAGGCTCAGGGCGGTCTGCACGCCGGCGACCGCGGCGACGAACATGGTGACGTCCCCGGCGCTGAGCGTCCCGTGCCGCGCCGCCGCGATCGCCCACCACAGGCCGCCGCCCGCCACCGCGCCGCTCAGCGCGGTCAGGCCGCCCTGGACGGCCAGCTCGCGCCGGCTCATCCGCTGCTCGGCCCGGTTGCCGCGTACGCGTTCGGACATCATCCGGGCGCGCAGGAAGGCGCCGATGCCGAACAGCCGGATCTCGGTGGCCGCCTCCACGTCCGTCAGCAGGCCGCTGTAGAAGTACTCGCGGCGGTGGGTCCGCTCGGTCGCCCACTGCATGGCCGCCCGGCTCCGCGACAGCAGGAGCTCGGCGACCAGCGCCGGGACGGCGGACAGCAGCACCAGCCCCGTCATCGACGGGCTGATCACCAGCAGCGAGACGAGGAAGCCGGCGAGGGACAGCGCGCCGCGGGCGGTGCCGCAGACGGCATCGACCAGGAATCCCGCGCTGGCGGACGCCTCCTGCGCCAGGCGCAGCCGGTCGAGGAAGACGGGGTCCTCGAACCGCCGCAGCCCGACCTGGCGTTCCGTCGCGGCGAACAGCCGGTCGGTCGCGAGGACTCCGGCGGCCCGGCCGGCCTGGTCGCGCAGGTACGTGCCGATCCCGGGCAGGGCGGCGGCGGCCAGCCCGGCGGCCACCAGGGCGGCGGCCGGGCCCGCGACCGGGTCCTGCGTCATCGTCAGCCGGTCGAGCACCGTCTTCATCAGCCAGGCGGTCGCGATCGGCGCGGCGGCCTCGGCGAGGGTGACCAGCAGGTAGCCGGACACGCCGCCGGGCGCCGACCGCCAGATGAGGGCGGCCGCCTCGGTCGCGGCGGCGGCCAGTCCGCGGACGTGGGCGCGCCCTCTCATGCGTCCGGCCCCCGCCCCGCGCCCGGCGCCCTCACGCCGGGGATTCGATGGGCAGGTCCTCCAGGCGCCCGCCCGCGGCCACCACCCGCTGCCCGCCGTCGACGAGGTAGATCGCCGGCGTCCAGGTGTTCTGGAAGGCGCCGCTCACGGCGCCGTCGTGCTCCTCGACGACGAGGCGGACCGCCGGCGACAGGACCGCGACCAGCTCGGGGTCGTCACCGGACACCACCGCGAGCCGGGGCAGGCCCGTCGCGAGTCCCGCGAAGCGCGGAGCCAGCTCGTGGCAGGGCGCGCAGCCCGCGGAGAAGAAGGCGACCAGCCCGAGGAGGTCCGCCCGCGAGACCGGCTCGCCCTCGGTGGTGGTCGCGGTGAAGTCGCCGACCCGCGAGCCGGGCTTGAGCGCCATCGGCGGGCCCGCGTGCCCCGGCTCCGCGCCGTCGTGCCCGCGCAGCCTGCGGATCAGGGCGAGGGTGAGGACGAGGTTGAAGGCGGACAGCAGCCCGACGAGGACGACGGCGGCGGTGAGGTAGGGCATCAGGGGTTCCTCGCGAACAGCTCGACGATGTCGTCGAGGGAGACGATCAGCACCGCTCCGGCCAGCCCGGCCGCGGCGGCCACCGCGACTCCGCCCGCGGGCGGCAGGCCCCCGGGGGACAGGGCACCGAGCACGGCGCAGGTGAGGAGCACTCCGTTGCGGGCGAGATGGCGCGGGCCGAGCGGAGCGCTGGACGGGCCGAAGCAGCGGCAGGGGGTGCGGCGTCCGCGCCGGAGCGCCGCCGCGACGGCCGCGGTGAAGGCGGCCAGCAGCACGGCGGCGAGCCCGAAGCCGAAGGGGGCGGTCACCTGTGCGACCAGCAGCGGCGGCACCAGCGCCTCGAGCGCGGTGGTGGCGATCGCCAGCGGCCGGGCGCGGCCGGGCCACGCGGGCACCAGCGCGGGGACGGACCTGGCGAAGCCGTCGAGGTCGCGGAGTTTGGATACCGCCGACACGGCGAAGACCAGCCCGACCAGGCAGGCGCAGCCGATCCGCACGAGTTCCATCCGCACTCCTCAGGAGCATCCGCGGGCGGCGTCGCGCCGCCGCCCGCGGGGGAGTTCCACGGTCAGCCGCAGGCGCCGATCACGTAGTGGCGGCACTGGCCGTCACAGCAGACCTTCTTGTAGTAGATGGACTGCGAGCAGTAGTAGTACGTCTTGCAGGCGGCGGACGCGGTGGCCTTGGGGGCCACGCGCGCCAGCAGGCGGTCGACGAGACGGCTCATGCTTGTCTCCTCTCCCCGGCCGTTCGCGGCCGTGGGCGGTGATCATGATTCGGACCAACCGGATTACAGCACACTGAGCGCCGCGATTCCGCCAAAAAAGATCATTTCTCTCGCTGGCGTGTTCGGCCTGGCCAGGCCCGGGGTCCGGCGGGATCCGCCGGTGTTCCGCCGCACCGTGCGGTCCGCCCTCGGGGATGAGCGTCAATCCGTCCGCGGGGTGATCTTCCGGAGCGGAGACCCGGTCCGGCGGTGGATCACGGGGACAAGTGGCGCATTCGAGAATCAGTGGACCAATCCGTGCAACTGCGCGGGAGAGGCATCGATCCCCACGGATCGACCCCCACGAAGGGAACCTCATGCGTCTCCGACACAGGATTCTCGCGACGGGCGTAGCCGGCGCGGTGCTCCTGCCGGCTTTAACGGCCACCGCCTTGGCCGCCCCGGGCGACACGACGAGCCCGGTCGAGAAGGCGCGCGTCGACCGCGTGCCCACCCCGAAACTCGCCTGGTACAAGTGCTACGACTACGCGGAATGCGCGACCGTCCGGCTGCCCTTGGACTACGACGATCCCAAGGGCGCGACGACCGAGATCGCGCTGCTGAAAGTGAAGGCGCGCAACGCCAAGAAGCGGATCGGAAGCCTCTTCGTCAACCCGGGCGGGCCCGGCGGCCAGGGCACCGCGATCGCGTACCAGTCGCCCTACTTCCTCGGCGCTGACGTCCTCGACCGCTTCGACGTCGTCGGCTTCGACCCGCGCGGCATCGGCTTCAGCTCCAACGTCGCCTGCTTCAAGTCCACCAGGGACCAGACGCTCGCGCTGGCGGGGATGGGCGTCGCGTTCCCGGTCGGTGCGAAGCAGGAGGCGGCCTACGTCAAGTCGGCCAAGGCGGTCGGCAAGGGCTGCTCGACGACCGGGAAGAAGCTGGCGGGTGCGATGTCGACCGCCGAGGCGGCGCGCGACATGGACGTCCTGCGCCGCGCGGTCGGCGACAAGAAGCTGTCCTACCTGGGCTTCAGCTACGGCACGGCGCTCGGCCAGTACTACGCGAACATGTTCCCCGACCGGCTGCGCGCCGTGGTCGTGGACGGGGTCATCAACCCCGTCTCCTGGGTCGGCACCCCCAAGACCGCGAACCGGATACTGGACGACCGGCTGCGGTCCGCCGACGGCGCCTACAAGGCGCTGCGGGAGATCCTCGTCCGCTGCGGCAAGGCGGGCAAGGCGAAGTGCCAGTTCGCGCAGTACGGGGACCCCGTCAAGAACTTCGACGTCCTCGCCAAGCGGCTGAGGGCGAAGCCCGCCGACGTCGAAGGCGAGAAGGTCACCTACGCCGACTTCGTCGGCGCGGCCCTCGGCTGGCTGTACGACCCGGGAGGCTACGAGGTCATCGACGCCATGGCCACCGACCTGTGGAAGGCGACCTCGCCCGCGTCGTCGGCGGCGCAGGCCGCCAAGGCGCGCAAGGCCCTCGCCGCCCGCATCGCGGAGCGCCGGGCCGAGGTCGCGCGGCAGAAGGAGGCGGCGGAGAAGGTCTCGGCCAAGGACTTCCCCTACGACAACGGCCTTGAGGCGTTCAGCGGCGTCACCTGCACCGACGGCCTGCACCCGAAGAAGGCGGGGAGCTGGCCGGCGCTGACGGCGGCGTCCGACAAGAGGGCGCCCTACTTCGGGCGCGCGTGGGGCTGGGGCAGCGTCCAGTGCGCCCGTGACGCCTGGAAGGTCCGCGACGAGGACGCCTACACGGGGCCCTTCAACCGGCGGACGAACGCCCCCGTCCTGTTCGTGGGCAACTACTACGACCCGGCCACGAACTACAACGACGCCGTCTCGTCCAGCAAGCTGCTGCCCAACAGCCGCCTGCTGTCCAGCAACAGCTGGGGGCACACCGCCTACGGCACTTCGGAGTGCGTGACGAAGGCGGTCGACGGCTACCTCGTCGGCGGGAAGCTGCCGCCCGCGGGCAAGGTGTGCGTCGGCGACACCCAGCCGTTCGCCGACAGCTCCGAATCGGCGCCCCAGACCAGGGGCCCGGCGGACGCGAGCGCGATGGCGCCCCAGGCGGCCGCCACCGGCAACGGCACGAAGCTGCCGCCGGTGGCCACGCGGGTCCCCACGTCCATCCTGCTCGGAACGCGGTAAGCGAGGTCCTCCCCGCCCAGGGGAAAGGCAGGCCCCCGGCGCCAGCGGTGCCGGGGGCCTTGTCAGGCCCGGCCGGCGGACGGCTTCACCCGGTACGACAGCAACACGATGCCGGAGTCGAACGTCCGTGTCTCGATGACGTCGAGCATGGCGCGGGTGTCCTGCCGGAAGAGCAGGCCCTCCTCGTCGGCCTTCCCGAGGAAGAACGGGTGGACCCAGAGGCGGAGTTCGTCGAGCAGTCCGTGCCGCATCAGGGTGTGGGAGAGACGGCCGAACCCGTACAGGAGGATGTCCCCGCCGGGCTGCTCCTTCAGGCGGGAGATCTCCCCGACCACGTCGCCGCCGATGATGACGGAGTTGTCCCAGTCGGCCTGTTCGAGCGTGGACGAGACGACGTACTTCGTCACCGCGTTCATCTTGTCGGTGTAGGGGTCGCCGGACCGCCCCTTCCAGACCGAGGCGAAACTGTCGTAGGTGTGCCGGCCCAGGAGGACGCCGTCGCAACCGAGCAGCAGCTCGGTCTGCGCGCCGGAGTCGCCGCCCCCGAGGGACGGCCAGTCCTGCGGGTCCTGGATGACACCGTCGATCGAGACGAACATGGAGTTGATGACGCGTCGCAAGGGGTTCTCCGATCCGGACGTGTGGGGTTGACCGCCGTATGCCCGCAAGTCTCCGGGGAGCGTCCTGCCAGGACATCCGTGCCGCCACGGAGACGGCACGGAAGCCGCCACCGGAGTTCTCCGGATCCGTGAGACTGGCGTGATGACCCCCCAGCGTCCGGTCCAGGCGTCCAAGCGTGAGGCGGAGGTCCTCGCGGCGCTCGCCGAGCGGCTGTCGAACGTCCAGATCGCGGGCAGGCTCCACATCTCGGTGCGGACGGTCGAGAGCCACATCTCCTCGCTCCTGCGCAAGTACGGCGTGACCGACCGCTGGGAGCTGGCGGAGGAGGCGCGGCGCCGCACGCCCCAGCCGGGGCACATCGCCGGCCTGCCGGCCGCGCGGACCACGTTCCTCGGGCGAGGCGAGGAGATCGCGACGGTGCTCGCCCTGCTGGAGAGGGAGCGGCTGGTGACCCTCCTCGGCCCAGGCGGGATCGGCAAGACGCGGCTCGCGGCGGTGGCCGCCGGGGCGGCGGCGCCCGCGTTCCCGCTCGGCGGTGCGTTCGTCGACCTCGTGCCGGTCGCCGGCGCGTTCGTCGCGCAGGCGGTGGCGTCCGCGCTCGGCGTGACCGAGCGCCCCGGGCAGGCACTGGAGGACGTCATCGTCCGCCGCCTCGCGAGGGGCCGGACGCTGCTGGTCCTGGACAACTGCGAGCATCTCCTCGACGACGCCGCCGGCTTCGTCGAGCGGCTGCTGTCGGCGTGCCCCACCGTGACCGTCCTGGCCACCGGGCGCGAGCGCATCGGCGTGCAGGGCGAGCGCACCGTTCTCGTCCCGCCCCTTCCGGCGGACTCCGATGCCGGACGGCTGTTCCTGGACCGCGCCGAGGCGGCCGACCCGGGGTTCACCGCCGCGCGTGCGGACGTCGCCGAGATCTGCCGCCGGCTGGACGGGATGCCGCTCGCGATCGAGCTCGCGGCGGCGCGCGGCGCGTCCCTCGGGGCGACGGGGCTGCTGACGGCGCTGGAGGACGTGCTGCGGCTGCTGACCGGCGGCCGGGGGGCGGTCGAGCGGCACCGGTCCCTGCGCGCGGTCATCCGCTGGAGCCACGACCTGCTGACCGAGGACGAGCGGGAGCTGTTCGAGTGCCTGTCGGTGTTCGTCGGCGGGTTCGACCTCGCGGCCGTGGGCGCCGTCGTCCCCGGCCTCGGCGCGGGCGCGGCCGCCGACCTGCTCGGGCGGCTGGTCGACAAGAGCCTCGTCGTCCGGGCCGCGGAGGGGCGCTGGCGCATGCTGGAGACGGTCCGCGCGTTCGCCGCGGAGCGGCTGGCCGCCGGTGCCGCGCAGGGGGCCGTCCGCGAGCGGTACCTGCGGTGGGCCGCGGACACCGCCGCCGGGCTGGAGCAGCGGATGGACGGCGATTGGCGCGGCCGCTTCGACTCCGTCGCCGACGATCTGCGCGCGGCCCTCGCGGGCGCGCCGCCGGGCCGGGCGGACGTGCCGCACCGCCTCGCCCGCTCCCTGGGGCATCTCACCTATGCCCGCCGGTTCCTCCACGAGGCCCCCGGCCACTACCGGGAGGCGGCCCGGCGGGCGCCGACGCCGGACGAGGCGGCGCTCGACCTGCGGGACGCCGCGGACGCCGCACACGCCCTGATCGAGACCGGCCGGGCCTTCGACCTCCTGCTGGAATCGGCGGAGCAGTCCCGCAGGGCGGGCGACGGCGACGGGGAGGCCGCCACCCTCGCGTTCGCCGTGGTGACCGCCGAGCGGCACCCTTCCGGGTTCGACGCCGAGATCCCTCCCGAGCGCCTGCGGGCCCTGCTGGCACGGGCCCGCGCGGCCGGGGACCTCCGCGACCGGGTCGTGGCCGCGCACCTCGCCGCCGCGAGGGCGTGGAGCCACGGCACCGAGAAGGTCACCCCGGACCCGTTCCTCGCCGCGGCCGCGCGTTCCGCCGCCCGGGCCACCGGCGATCCGGTGCTGCTGTCGGCCGCGCTGGACGCGTCCGGCATCGCCGCCCTGACCGCGGGCAGGTTCAGGGAGGCGCACCGGATCGCCACCGAACGCGTCGGCCTGCTCCCGGCGATGCCGCGCGACGTCCCCTACCCCGCCCCGGAGATCACGGACACCTACCACATGGCCACGGCCTGCGCCGTCGCGGCCGGTGACCTGCGCGCGGCGCTGTCGGCGGCCCGGCTCGCCGCGTCCGACGACCTCATCGGCGACCGGTCACCGGTCGCGATGGCGACCCTCGTCCAGGCACTGGTCCTCATGGGCGACCTCGACGAGGCGCTGTTCCACGCGGACACGCTGTGGGAGGCCTGCGAGGACGCCGGAAGCCCGCTCGCGTGGACGGCGCCGTCGGTCGCCGCCGTCGCCCTGGCCCACGGACTTCTCGGCGACGAGGACGGCCTCCGGCTGTGGCGCGACCGCGCGGAGCGGATCGCCGGGGATGCCCGGTCCCGCTATCTGGCGTCCTACGCGGCGTTCGTCGACGCCCGGACCGCCCTGCGGGCCGTGCGGGCCGAGGACGCTCCAGTGCTGGTGGAGCGGGCGTTCGCCCCGTTCCCGCCCCAGGACTGGTACCGGGGGTACGCCCGTGCGGCGGGGGCCGAACTCGCCGTCGCCGCCGGCCTGCCCGACGCACCGGAGCGCCTGGCAGCCGCGTCGGACGCCGCCCCGGAGAACGCATGGGCCGCCGCCTGCCTGGCCCGTGCCTCCGGGCTCCTCCACCGCGACATCGATGAGCTCACCGGCTCGGCCCGGTCGTGGGAAGGCATCGGAGCCCGCCACGAACACGCCTTCACTCTCGACCTGATCGAAGAGCTGCGCCCCCGCCGCTGAGCCGCCGTGTCAGCCGACCTCGAGCTGCAGGACGACGTCCTGCATCGGGTCGCCGACCGCGATGACCCGCACGTTGGAGATCCTGGGGGCGGTGTTGGTGGTGACCGCCATCGTCCAGACCGCCTGGTTCGCGGACGCGACGGGCGGGCCGACGCTGGAGACGGAGCGGACCCTCGCCAGCCAGTGGGCGACGACCTGGACGGTCGATGCGAGGGTCGATGGGGAACCGGCGCAGAATTGCGGGCAACCGGAGTAGACGAGGCGGGCCCGGTCCGCGTCGACCTTCTGCTCCTTCTTCAAAGTGAATCCGGAAGGCGCCCCGATGGTGGCCGCGTCTTTCTTGTTGGCCGCGTAGGCGGAGTCTCCTCGCAATGCGTACGTGAGACCCGTGCCCGCGACGGCGAGCACCGCGAGGAGCGCCACCGCGATCAGGACCGCGCGTTTGGGGTGGCCGGGCGCCGGTGGCAGAGGCCTGGTGGGAGGGGCCGGCGGGGACGGGGGCGCCTCCGCGGCCGGGCGAGGCGGGGCGGAGGCGACGCGGCTCAGCATGGCCCGGAGAGCGGCGGTGTCCGGACGCCCGGCGGGGTCCTTGTCGAGCAGCCGCTCCACGACGGGCTGGAGCGGCCCCGCGTTGCTCATCGGGGAAGGGGCCTCCGTGGCGATGGCGACCAGGACGGCGCCGGTGGCGGAGCCGGCGAAGGGCGGACGGCCCTCGACCGCGTTGTACAGCGTCGCACCGAGCGCCCACAGATCCGTGGCGGCGGTGGCGGGCTGCCCGCGGACCTGCTCGGGCGCCATGAACGCCGGTGTGCCCAGCAGCGCGCCCGAGCGGGTGAGCGCGGTCTCGCCCTCCACCGCGGCGATCCCGAAGTCGGTCAGCAGGGCCCGTTCGCCCTCCAGCAGCACGTTGGCGGGCTTGAGGTCGCGGTGGACGATCCCGGCCCGGTGCGCCGCCGCCAGAGCGTCGAGGATCTGGAGGCCGAGCGCCGCCGCGCGATCCGGTGCCAGCGTGCCCTCCCGCGCGAGGAGATCGGCCAGGGAGCGCCCCGGCACGAGCTCCATGATGATCCACGGCTGGCCGTCCTCGGAGACCACCAGGTCGTGGACCGTGACGATGCCGGGGTGGCGCAGCCGGGCGGCCGCGCGCGCCTCGCGGTCCAGCCGCGCCGTCCAGGACGCCCGCTGCTCGGAGTCCAGTTCGGGGGGCAGCCGCAGCTGCTTGGCGGCCACCTCCCGTCCGAGCCGCGTGTCATGGGCGCGCCAGACCGTGCCCATGCCGCCCTGGCCCAGCGGTTCGATCAGCCGGTACCGGTCCAGCAACACCCGTCCGAGATCATCAGCCACGGCAGGACCGTACTCCGGATGGCGGCGTGCTCTCCATGCCCGCCCTTGGCCGGCATGAGAGGACGCCCGCGCCCCGTTCCTTTCCGTGACACGCCCCGGGTGGCTCGCGGGGTGCCGGCGCGAGGGTTGCGAGAATGCGTGCGTGCCTGAACCCCGAGGTCAAGGGCCCTTGCCGTCCTTGCTCGCGCTGCTCACGATCATGACCGGGCTGGTGGACTCGGTCAGTTTCCTGGAGCTCGGCAACGTCTTCGTCGCGAACATGACCGGGAACATCATCTTTCTCGGGCTGGGGCTGGGCGGCAGCGGGACGGAGATCATGCTGGCCGCGCTGTCGACGGGGTTCTTCTGCGCCGGCGCGGTCGTGGGCGGTCGCGTCGCCTTCCCCCGGCCGGCGCACCGGGGCCGGCTGCTGGGCGCGGCCACGGCGGTGCAGGCGGTCGCGCTCGCCGCCGCCGCGGTGATCGTGGCGAACCTCGGTCACCGCTCCGACTCCGGCCGCCTCGCGACGATCGCCGTCCTCGCCGTCTCGATGGGCTGGCAGTACGCGATCGTCCGGCGGCTGGAGGTGCCCGACCTCAGGACGGTCGTGGTCACCACGACCCTCACCGCGCTGGTCGGCGAGCGCGGGCAGCACGGTGCGGCCCTCGCGCGCAGGGGCCTCTCGATCGCGGCTCTGCTGCTGGGCGCGGCCATCGGCGCCCTGCTCATCCGGCACGTCTCGGTGTCGGCCCCCCTGTGGTGCGCGGCCGTCCTGCTGGTGGTCGTCGCCGTCGCGTCCTTCCTCGCCGCGCGGCGGCCGGACGCCCGGAACTGGGCCTGACCGGCGGGGCCAGGTGGGAGGACGCGGATGCTGGGTAGCGCGACCGCATGGACAGAATCACGCGCGGGCTGACCGCCGGGGCGGCCGGGACCACCGCCCTGAACATGGTGACCTATCTCGATATGGCGGTTCGGGGACGGCCCGCCAGCAGCACGCCGGAGAAGAGCGTGGAGAAGCTGGCCGACGTCGTCGGGTTCGCTCTGGGCGAGGGCGAGGAGGCCGAGAACCGCAAGGCCGGGCTCGGGCCGATGCTCGGCTTCGGCACCGGACTCGGCGCGGGGCTGCTCTACGGCCTGCTCGCCGGACGCCGGCGCTTCCCCCGGCCGGCCGGGACCGCCGTGCTGACGGGGCTGGCGATGGCCGGGTCGACCGCCCCGATGACCGTTCTCGGCCTGACCGACCCCAGGAAGTGGTCGGTGTCGGACTGGGCGTCGGACGTCGTGCCCCACCTGGCGTACGGCGCGGTGGCGGCCCTCGTCTACGAGGCTCTGAACTAGGGCCAGGGCGCGGCGAACGCCCTGGCCGGGTTCGTGACGAAGACGGCCGTCGCCGCCTCGCGGCCCAGTTGCCGCTCGACGCGCGGGCGCAGGGCGCGGAGCGTGTGGGGGACGCCCAGTTCCGCGCGTGCGCTCGCCGTCGTCGTGTCGCCTCCGAGCAGGAGCCGGTCGGTGTGCCCCGCTTCGGCGAGCGCGGCGAGCGACTCGAACAGGTGCCAGTCGGTGGCGTGGTGGGCGCGGGACGGGCCGTCGAACGCCAGGTAGGCGCCCGATTCGGCGGCGCGGCGGTGGACCCACGGGTCGGGAGAGCGGTTGAGGTGGCCGAGGATCACCCGGTCCGGCGGCACGCCGAGGGCGTCGCAGAGCAGGTCGAGGACGTCGAGGGCCGAGGTCCCCTGCTCCAGGTGGACGCCGATGGGGGCGCCGGTCGCGTTCGACGCCTCGGCCGCCGCGGTCATGACGCGCCGGGCGCGGGCGTCCAGGCCGTGGAAGGCCGTGGCGACCTTGATCATGCCCGCCCGGCCGCGGGTCAGCTCGTCGACGAAGAGGTCGGCGGGCCGGACGCTCTCCAGCGGGTCGGCGTCGTAGTGGGCGGCCTGGTGCAGGCCGGTGGCGGCGATGACGTGGACGCCCGTGGCGCGGGAGACGTCCGCGAGGTCGTCGATGCGGCGTCCCATCCCGTGGGGGGTCCACTGGGCGACCGCCCCGCCGCCGAGGCGGGCGAAGGCGCGCAGCTGGGCGGCGGCCGCGGCGGGGTCGTCGAGTTCCTCGCCCGGCAGCCGGGGCGAGCGGATGAAGAGGTGGTCGTGGGCGTCGCACACGCCGAGGTCGGCGGGGGCGATGTCGCCGAGGACCGTTCTGATCCTCACAGTTCCGCCGCCGCCACGCGCAGGCCGGCCAGGGTCTTCGGGACGCCGATGTAGGGCGCGAGGTGGACGAGCGCCTCGACGATCTCCTCGCGGGCCATGCCGAGCCGCAGGCAGGTCCGCACATGCCCGGCGAGCTGCGGATCCACGCCGCCCATCGCGGTGAGGGCGGCGAGGTTGAGCAGCTGCCGGTCGCGCAGCGACAGGCCGTCGCGCTGGTAGGTGCCGCCGAACAGGCTCGTGACGATCCAGTCGGGGAAGCCCGGCGCGAGGTCGTCGAGGCCGGGGAGGGCGGCGTTCTGGGTGGCCTCGTCCTGGAGGACGTCCAGCAGCCGGTAGGCCGCGTCGCGGTCGGGGCGGCTGGGGGTGAGGTGCTCGGCGAGCGACATGGGATCTCCTCTGTAACGCTTGGGTCGTTACAGTAGCACCGTAACGGGTCGAGCGTTACTCTTGAGCCATGAAGGGTGATCCGTCGGCGTTCCGGCTCGACTGCGGTGCGACCTGGCTGAACCTGCTCGCCACGCGCGGCCGCGCCTTCGGCGCGCGGTCGGTCGAGCGCCTTCCCGATCCCGGCCGGTTCGCCGAGTGGCTGGACCTGTGCGAACTCGCCCCGGTCCGGCCGCCCGACCGGGACGATCTGGACCGGGCGCTCCTCCTGCGCGAGCTGCTCCGTCCCATCGCCCTCGCGACCGTGGACGGGCGCCCGCCGGACGAGGACGACGTGCGGAGCCTCGCCGGCTACCTCGCGGAGGAGGACCCGGTCGCCCTCTCGGTCGACGGGCGGATCACCCGGTCCGCGCCCCCGACCGCGGGGGCGGCGCTGGGGCGCATCGCGCGGCAGGCCGTCGACCACCTGACCGGCCCCGGACGGAGCGATCTCAAGGTCTGCCCCGAGGACGACTGCCGCGGTGTCTTCGTCGACACGGCCGGCCGCCGGCGCTGGTGCCCGTCCCCTGCCTGCGCGAGCCGCGGCCGGGTGCGCGCCCTGCGCGCGCGCCGCGCGGCCGAGGCGAAGACCCGAAACGCCTAGTCTCCGGGCGGCGAGCACGCGCTCTCCGGTGCAACCGCTGGGGACGGAGTGGGGTTCAGAGGGCGAGGCGCGTCCGGGATGGGCGCGCCCGCCTTATGAGAGGGGAACCCATGGACCTGAGGCTCGACGGGCGCGTCGCGATCGTCACCGGGGCGTCGAAGGGGATCGGGGCGGCCGTCACGCGCACCCTGCTGGACGAGGGCGCCCGCGTGGTCGCCGTGTCCCGCAAGCCGGGCGGGGAGCTGGAAGAGCTCGCCGGGCCGAACCTGCTGCACGTGCCCGCCGACCTGATGGACGCCGACGCTCCGGCGCAGGTCGTGGCGCGGGCGGTCGAGGAGTTCGGCCGGCTCGACATCCTGGTCAACAACGCGGGCGGTCCGCCGCCCGGCGCGACGCTGCCCCGGTTCGGTTTCCTGACCCCGTCGGACGACGACTGGCGCGAGATGTTCGAGTTCAACCTGTTCGCGGTGGTCCGCGCGGTGCGGGCGGCGATGCCGCACCTGCTGGAGAGCGACGCGGCGTCGATCGTGAACGTCTCGTCGGGGAACGGGCGGCGTCCCGGGCCGATGAACTACGACTACAACGCGGCGAAGGCGGCGCTGAACAACCTGACGAAGGGGCTGTCGGAGGAGTTCGCGCCGCAGGGCGTCCGGGTGAACTCGGTGTCGCCGGGCCCGGTCCGGACGCCGTGGTGGACGGACGAGGGCGGCGCCGCGGACATCATCGCCGGGGCCATGGGCTCCGACCGCGACGCGGTGCTGGACGGCGGCGCGGCCCAGATGATGAGCCTCACGACCGGCCGTCTGGCCGCGCCGCAGGAGGTCGCGGACGTGGTCGTGCTTCTGGCCTCCCCGCGCTCGGCGAGCACGACCGGGGCCGACTTCGCCGTCGACTCCGGCTTCCTCAAGGAGGTCTGAGCCCGGCCGGAGGAGCGCCGCCCCCGGCCCGGAGGGCCGGGGGCCGGCGCCTCAGCCGGCGGGGCGGCGCGGCAGCAGCAGGGCCGGGACCAGGGCGAGGGCCAGCATGCCCGCCGCGAGCAGGTAGGTGTGCTGGAACGCCTCCGCCAGCGGCCCGGCCACCGCCCGGCGCCCGTCCGGGCCCAGCCGGTGGACGGCCTGGAGCGCGCCGCCCCGCTCGTCCGGCACCAGGCCGCGCATCAGCGACGACAGCAGGACCGACGCCGTCGCCGTCCCGATCGCGGCCGACATCGTGTTGATCAGGTTGACCGTCGCGCTGGCCGCCGGGGCCCGGTCGCGGGCGATGCCGCGGGTCGCCGCCGTCATCGCGGGCATCATCGTCGCGCCGCCGCCCGCGCCCATCAGCAGCATCGTGGCGCACAGCCCCCAGTAGGGCGCGTCCGCGTCGAGCTGGACGGCGAACAGCGCGAACCCGGTGAGTGCCGTCGCGACCGACACCGGGACGAGCCGCCCGGGCGGCACCCGGTCGGCGATCCGGCCGGCGACCTGCATCGCCGTCCCGGAACCGAGCGCGAACGGGATGCCGAGCACCCCCGCCATCGTCGCGCTCTCACCCCGCACGACCTGCAGGTACAGCGGGAGCAGCAGCATCGAGCCGAAGTAGCCGAACGCGAACAGGGTCAGCGTGCCGGTCGCGGCGGCGAACGTCCGGTCCCGGAAGGCGCGCAGGTCGATCAGCGGATGCCGGGCCGTCAGCGCCCGGACGACGAACGCGGCGATCAGCACCCCGCCCGCGGCCATCGGCGCCACGACGCCGGGCGAGCCGAACGCGCCGCGGTCGCCGCCCGTCGTCACGCCGTACAGCACGGCGGCGATGCCGGGCGAGAGCGTCAGCAGGCCGGGGAGGTCCAGCGGCTTCGCCTCCGCCGGGGCGTCGCGCGGGAAGAGCCGCGCCGCCAGCGCCACCACGGCCGCCGCGACGGGCAGGTTCACGAAGAACATCCACCGCCACGACACCTCGTCGATCAGCCAGCCGCCGAGGACGGGCCCGGCGAGCGGGCCGACGAGGATCGCCAGGCCGAGGGTGCTCATCAGCCGGCCGAGCCGCTCGGGCCCGGCGGCGCGCAGCAGGATCGTCATGCCGACCGGCATCACCAGCCCGCCGCTGAACCCCTGCACGACCCGGAACGCGATCAGCGACTCGATGTTCCAGGCGAGCCCGGCGAGCAGCGACCCGGCCCCGAACGCCGCGATCGCGCCCAGGTACAGCCGGCGGGCGCCGAACCGCCCGACCGCCCAGGCGCTGGACGGGATCACCGCGCCGAGTGCCAGCGAGTACCCGGTCGCCACCCACTGGATCGTGCCGAGGGGCGCGCGGAACTCCTGCGACAGCCGGTCGACGGCGACGTTCACGACCGTGGTGTCCAGCGTGATCATGATGGAGCCGAGGACGAGCACCAGCACGACCGCCATCGGGTCCGGCGCCGTCCGGCCCCGCGGCGGGGCCTCGGCCGTCGCGGTCACCTCAGCCTCCGTACGGGCGGGCGGCCCGGGCGTCGCGCAGCGCGTGCCCCCACCAGGCGAGCTGGTCGAGCATCCCCTTGACCGCGCCGGACGCCCCCTCGGGGTCGTTCGGCAGGCCGTCGTTCCCGAACCAGTTCCACGGGTGGTGGAAGCTGACGGTGTCGCGGACCGTCACGGCGTGCAGTTCGGCGAAGACGCCCCGCAGGTGCTCGACGGACCGCAGCCCGCCGGCCAGCCCGCCGTACGAGACGAACGCGACGGGCTTGGCCCGCCACTCGTGGAAGTGGGTGTCGATCAGGTTCTTCAGCGTGCCGGGGAAGCTGTGGTTGTACTCGCAGGTCACCACGACGTAGGCGTCGGCCTCGTGCAGCGTCCGGGTCACGCGCGCGAACCCCTCGGACGGCGGCGCCCCCAGCGCGGCGGGCGGCGGCTCCTCCGCGACGTCGACCACGTCGACGGTGAGGTCGTCGCGCTCCCCGGCCCGCTCGGCGAACCAGGTGCCCACGGTCGGCCCGAACCGTCCCTCGCGCGTGCTCCCGATGATGATCGCGACGCGCAGCGGTTCCTCGGTCATACGGTCTCTCCCTCGAAGTCGCGGCTTGGTGACGCGATCGAAGCTACGGAGACCGCCGCCGGGGGCTCATCCGTCAGATGACTGGGGGCCCTACCTGTCCGCCGGTTCGCCGATCCGGGCGGCGAGCGCGTCGCGCAGCTCCGTCAGCCGGGCGATCTCGGCGTCGAGGGCGGCGAGGCGGCGCCGGGCGACCCCGGTGCTCGTCGTGCAGCCGGGGCCGCCGTAGGGCGGGAGCGCGTCGCCGTCCAGGAGGTCGAGCCGGTCGGCGCAGCCGCGGATGTCCTCGACGGTCAGCCCGAGGGACAGCAGGCGGCGGATGGTCAGCACCCGGGCCACCTCGCGGGGCCCGTACCGCCGCTGCCCGCCGGAGGTGCGGGACGGCGGCGGCAGGAGGCCGCGCTGCTCGTAGAACCGCAGGGCCCGCGGGGTGGTCCCCGCCGCCGCGGCGGCGTCGCCGATCCGCATGTGGTCTCC